>CAJQOA010000089.1 GCA_905479815.1 uncultured Psychroserpens sp. | reverse complement strand
GAAGATTTAGGTTGTGAGGCAGCTATTATTGGGAAAGCGATTTATGAAGGGCATATTAAATTAAGCGATTTAGGAACAAGACTTTAAATTATGCTGACAAAAAGAATTATTCCGTGTTTAGATATTAAAAATGGTAGAACCGTTAAAGGAGTTAATTTTGTTGACTTACGTGATGCTGGAGATCCAGTAGAGTTGGCGAAACAATACGCAAAGTTAGGCGCTGATGAATTGGTGTTTTTAGATATTTCTGCAACATTAGAAGGTCGTAAAACCATGCATGACATGGTTTTGAAAGTTGCTGAACATGTCAATATTCCATTTACAGTTGGTGGCGGAATTTCATCCATTGAAGATGTTGACGACTTATTAAAATGTGGCGCAGATAAAATTTCTATCAACTCAAGCGCAGTAAAACGTCCAGATTTGGTAAACGAATTATCAAGTAAGTTTGGTAGTCAATGTGTTGTGGTTGCTATAGATGCAAAGCAAATTAATGATGAATGGATTGTGCATTTAGCTGGAGGGACAATAGCTACTGAGCTTAATTTATTTGATTGGGCTAAAGATGTCGAACAACGAGGTGCAGGAGAGATATTGTTTACATCAATGAATAATGACGGAACAAAAGCAGGGTTTGCAAATACGGCACTAGCAAAACTATCTCAAAGCGTGAATATTCCAATTATAGCTTCAGGAGGCGCAGGAACAGTACAGCATTTTGTGGATACTTTTGAAATAGGAAAAGCAGATGCAGCATTGGCAGCTAGTGTTTTTCATTTTGGTGAGATTGAAATATTAGATTTAAAACGAGAATTAAAAGATAAAAATATTGCAGTGCGACTATAAACCATCGCAAAAATTATTAATTAAATAAGATTTCTGTTTTAGCAGGAAATGAATATGAAAATAGATTACGCAAAAAACAACGGATTAGTTCCAGTCATCATTCAAGACGCAACAACCAATAAGGTGTTGATGCTCGGTTATATGAATGATGAAGCAGTAAAGAAAACTATAGATACTAAATTAGTAACCTTTTTTAGTAGAACAAAACAACGTTTATGGACTAAAGGAGAAGAAAGTGGCAATGTGCTTAATCTCGTAGGGATTAAATTAGATTGCGATAGCGATACACTTTTGGTGCAAGTTAACCCAGAAGGTCCAACATGTCATAAAGGATCTGATACGTGCTGGAATGACGATAATACACAAAGTTTTGGATTTCTTTCAGAACTAGAAACGGTTATTGAAAACAGAAAAAACAACGCCACAGAAGATACATCTTACGTTGCTTCACTATTTGCCAAAGGCATTAACAAGATTGCTCAAAAAGTAGGAGAGGAGGCTGTAGAAGTGGTTATTGAAGCAAAAGACAATGATAACAAGCTGTTCTTAGATGAAAGTGCAGATCTATTGTTTCATTATATGATATTACTACAAGCTAAAGGCTTCAAGTTGAAAGATGTTGTAGATGTCTTAAAAGGACGTGAAAAATAATTATTTGGTGTAAGTCCATTCAATTAACTAAGGTAGTTAAGGTTTTAAAATTAGGTATTTATACTCTAAAAAAGATGTCGTTTTCATTATAGCTTTGTAATGTAATCAAAAAAGAAAATTATTTTGATTGAGTCGCTATTATCGATTCTGATTACAAGGCGGAATTCGAAAAGCCCATTAAAAAGAGAGAGTAGAAAACAATTAAAACCAATTATGATGGCAAATACAAACACACTAAGTCCAGTTGTACAAAAATTACTAACACTTTTGGACGACAATTTAGAATTGAAAGAATCTTTAGAATGCTCATTAACTACAGCTTCAAGAGAGGCAAAAGCACTTGATACTCGGCTTTATGATGGCCTAAATGAAGTGTTTAAAGGTAATGCATGGCCTACTACAATTGAAAAGTATTACGATTATTTGGATTTATATGTGAAATTGATTCCTAATGAAGAAATTTCTGCTAAATATCCTGACGCTTGGAAAAGTACTCTCCAAGAAAACGGAGTCAACCGAAAGGTTTATGATTTACTATGTCATTTTTTTTGGTTGGTAGATCAAAAGGAATCAAAGTCAACAAATACGATGCAAAGCTTCCCTGATTTTGCAGCATGGTTAGTTGAGTTTTCAGATAGTTGGGGAGAATTCTGTAGCACTACAGCATCATTAACACCAGAGTCAAAAGCATCATTTAAAGCCAATTCAATGTACAATTGGGATCTGTATTCTGATAATGAATCCAAGTGGACAACCTTCAATGAGTTATTCTATCGTGAGTTTAATGGAGCAGCAAAAGACACAGGAATATCTCCATTGCGTCCAATTACCGATCCAAATAACAATAAAACAATAGTTGCTCCAGCAGATTGTACTTTTAAAGCAAATTACCCTATTAATGAAAACGGAGATGTTACAAATGAAATTGGAGAGAAAGCCAAAGTCAATTTAAAACACACCCATACTATTGGTTCTGTCAGTGATCTTTTAGACGGAAGCCAATATGCAGATGCTTTTAAAGGTGGAACCTTCATACACTATTTTTTAGGACCATTTGATTACCATCGTTTTCATACGCCTGTTTCTGGGCTTGTTTTAGAAAGTAGAGCGATATCAGGTAATGTATTCTTGAATGTTAACATTACTAATAAACAATTTGATGCACCAGATGAGGCGACTAATGGTTATGAGTTTAAGCAATCGCGAGGTTTGGTTATTATAGATACTGCTGAATTAGGTAAAGTGGCTATACTTCCAATTGGAATGTGTCAAGTATCAGGTGTATTGATGACTCCAGGTCTAGAAGGTAAGAACGTTGTTAAAGGTCAGGAGTTCGGTAAGTTTCAATTTGGTGGATCAGATATTATTATGTTGTTTGAGAAAAGTCCTGAAGAACTCTATATGTACAAGGAAGATCCAGGGCACAATGCTATCCATTTTCAATATGGACAAGCAGCAGTATTAGTGATATAATGAGCTAAATACTATAAGAATACGCATTTTGATAAAACAAAACTGTCATTAAAATTAATTAATGACAGTTGTTCTAATGATGAGTAAATAGAAAGTTTAATCGTGCATTAGAAACACTTAAACTTTTTTAATTTATTGGGCATCTTTTTCAATGATTTCTATAGTTTGTTCTATCCAATTTCTATCATAATCTAATGCGATTTCTGGAGTAACACCTTTCCCTTCATATTCAATATATTTATGAAAACCCATATCGGTTGGTGTTATCATAAAATGTCCAGAAGGTGTATCATATTGGTAACCATAATTCATACCGTAAGCTATAATCCCTCGTGTTGTTTGCCCTAAGTGTTTTGCTTTTTTTAAGCCCTTAAGTTTTAATGTAAATTGCTCTCCATTGCTTCCTGAAAAACAATTAGTTATGATGTATACTTTTTTACCTTTTAGTAGTTTTAAAAATGGGTCAGATAGCTTACTACTTCCTCCACGATTGCTTCTTAAATCTACTATAATATTTTTTGCGGAAAGATTAGATTTTACATCAGCATAGAATGCTTTGTAAGTCTCTTTGTTTTCTTTACTAAATGAACTAAAATTACCAAAATACAAGTACTGCGTATTTGAATTTAAAGTCTTGAAAACCCAATCTGATTGGTCTTTTATTGGAAGCTCTTCATTCGCATTATTTCCTACTTTTTTATAACTCCAAATTCTACCGTTTTCAAACGACATACTTTTTACTAATCCTGGAGTTCTCGTATCATGGTTATAATAATAGACGTTATATTTAATTCCGTTGGTAGATGTTAAATAAAATTTGATTTCACCAGGTTCCCATTGACTTACGCTGCTTTCTAAAATAACACCAATTAAATCTTTATTGTTTTCAGCATAATATATTCCTATTTTTTGTTGATTTCCATAACCATAAATACCTTCTAAGTCTTTCAATTCCTTTTTTGATAACTCTAGTTGTAAATCTATAAGGTTTCGTGTTGTTCTGGGATGGTTTTTAAAACGTTTACTTGTTTTAAAGCTTTTTATTTTAAGAGTATCTTTTGAGTCTTCTTTAGATAAATACGCATCTTTAAAATGAATGGAAGCATGTACATCATTAACTAGTGACATTTGCTCTAGTAATAATTTATAGCAATCTTCAACTAAAATAGGTTGTTGCATTTTGGATGATAGCGTGGCGTATAGATTTTTAAATTGTGTTTCTTTTTCGCCTTTTATTTGCTTTTTATAAGATGGCATTTTCTTAATTTTTTCAACTACAAAATCTAAATCGGTTTGACAATCGCATGTTTGGGATTGAGAAAAAATAGATGTGATTATGAATAAAAAAGCGATACTAAATGTTACTAATTTTGACATGATTAAATGATTTATGTGATTAAACTTTCTGAAACAAAGATATTTCACATATCGCATGTAAATCAATAATAATAGGCGTTTGGGGTGAAATGTACCTATACTGTGGTAGAATTAAGTTGGTCTTTTACAACATCTAAATATGTTTTAGAAATAGGAACTTCTATAGACTGAGATAGATTTAAAAAATGCTTCCCTTTTTCGGTTTTCCAAGATTGAAAATGAAACGGATTGATAATATATCCACGATGTGTTCGCAGTAATTCTGGAAGACTTTCCGATACCTTAGATAATGTATTTCTAATGAGACTTTTTTTTACTATAGTTCCGTCGAGATAAAAAACTTCCACATAATTATCTGAAGATTGGATACAGATTAAATCATTCAGCAGTAATCGCAAGCTTTCATAATTACCTTCGCCTTGAATTTCAATTTTTTGTTCCTCAAGTTTCTTGTCTTTATATTTTCCGAAGGCAAAACGACCAATAATTAATATAGGAAGAATCACAGTAATTGCTGGGAGAAATATACTTGTAATATGATATCCCAAAGTATATGGGTTTGGTTCACCATAAACGATGACGTAGAGATAGAGTAATCTGGAAAAAGTCATAGACATGACGATGAATACGATAAGGAATACGAGTTCGTGTATGCGTTTCCATTGCAATTGACTTTTTTTATAGAGCCAGTTTTGAAACGGTATAAAGCAGAGATAACTCATAGCAGTAATTAAGCCATAGAGTGGTAGGTACATCAATTTTTCACTATCGCTAAATTCACTAACATCTATGGGTTCTGTAAAATAGAGAAATAGAAAGATCCATAACGCCAAACCCAACGCAATGAAGATGTGGTGTTTTATTGATGGATCAAAGGGATACTTTTTGTGCACTAGTTATTTTTATGGTTAAAAATAAAACTTCAATATAGAACTACCAATAACAATGCGTTCAAAAATTTTGTAAAAACTCATAAAATAGCGTTCTTGCTTGTATGTTTAATAAACGCTATTACTACCTCATTAAGATTCAGTATTTGGGTTATCGTTTTCACGGTTGGCAAAAACAACCTAAGTTGAAAACGGTTCACTTAATGATAGATCGAACATTCAATTTTATTCTCGACGGAAAGCCATTTAAAACATTAGGGTCTGGTCGTACAGATGCCATGGTATCTGCAAACGAAACTGCTTTTGAGTTGTTTGTTTATGAAAAAATTGAAGATGAAACTGCTTTTTTAGCGTTGTTTAATCTTAATCTGCCTCAAGATTTACGTGCATTAGCTATTGAAGAAGTTGACGCAGAATTTAATATCATTCAGCATTCAAAAGTTAAAGAGTATGTGTATTTGTTTACCTATGGACAAAAATGCCATCCATTTTGTGCGCCATTAATGACTACTATTCTAGATGATTTAGATATTGAGCTTATGAAGCAAGGCGCTCAATTATATGCTGGAACTCATAATTTTAAACCTTACTGTTTTAGAGCTACTGATAAAGGGTTGTATACGAGAACTATAGAAAGCTGTGAACTGACTGTAAACACGTTGTTTACTGCTAATTTTTTTCCTGAACATACGTATACTCTAATCGTAAAAGGAAAAGGGTTTGGTAGAAATCAAATACGACTCATGATGGGAACGCTCATTGAATTGGGTAGAGGAGACGTTGATTTAGAGTATATCGAACACTCATTAAAACCTGACAGTAATATGGTAATGAGCTTTGTTGCTCCTGCTTCTGGCTTGATTTTGAATTCGGTTGAATTTGAGTAGATTATTCTAATTGTTTGTTTTTAAATACCACCCAACTCACAAATACCAATGCACAAAATAGTATAGAATTCTCTATAATATATGAGGCAATTATGATTAATATTTCTGAATTAAATTGAGAATTTTCCATCCAAGAACTTCTATGGTATGACGCTGTAATTATCACAAATTTCTCAAACATAGATCCAGAAAAAAGTGAAACAATAACACTTAAAAAAGTAATAAGAAGAACATTACGCATTTTGGTAGCTATTTTTTTTAACCAAAACAATTGCAGTAATGCACAAAAAACAAGCGGCCTTATAAGCATAAACCAATAAGCCAAAGCATAAGGTCCTGTAGCTCTTTCATTAAAAAAACTAAATTCTTTTGACGTATAATAAGTAACTAGTGAAACTGTATAAATTAAGAAGTAAAAAATTGCTAAATTCCTAGCAACTAGCACTGCGTAGTGTATAAATGTTTTTAAGGCCTTCTTTCTAAAGAATACATAGATCAATAAAGCCAATAAAGTGACTATAGAAAAACCAAAAAACAGGCCTTCTAAAAAATCACAGATTGACCTAATTATTTTATATGCTTCTGTATCCATTTAAGGCAATATATTTCATTTTATTTATATCTTCAAACGTGAAGACGCCATTACACTTTGATCAGCATAATCGCCATCTAAATACTTAAAGTGCCCAACAATAGCAATCATTGCAGCGTTGTCTGTCGTGTATTCAAATTTTGGCACATAGGTCGTCCATCCAAATTTGCCTTCTCCATCTTTAAGCGCTTGACGAATTCCTGTATTTGCTGATACACCTCCACCAATTGCAATGTGATTAATACCAGTTTCTTTAGTTGCTAATTTTAATTTATCAATTAAGATTCCGATAATCGTATATTGAATAGAAGCACAAATATCATTGAGGTTCTCTTCAATAAAGTTTGGATTTAGTTTTACTTGCTTTTGTACAAAGTATAATATCGCAGTTTTTAATCCAGAGAAACTAAAATTTAGTCCGGCAACTTTTGGCTTTGTAAATGCAAAAGCTTTTGGGTTTCCAAGTTTAGCACGTCTATCAATTTCTGGTCCAGCTGGATAGCCTAATCCTAGAAGCTTACCACTTTTATCAAATGCTTCACCAACAGCGTCATCTATGGTTTCTCCTATCACATCCATTTCTGAGTAAGAATCTACTTTTACAATTTGTGTATGTCCGCCAGAAATTGTCATCGCTAAAAAAGGAAATGGTGGTTTTTCATAATGGTCTTCTTCTATGAAATGAGCTAGTATATGAGCTTGCATATGATTCACATCAATTAAAGGAATATCTAATCCATAGGCTAGTGATTTTGCAAACGAGGTTCCTACCAACAGCGAACCCATCAAGCCTGGACCTCTAGTAAAAGCAATTGCACTTAATTGAGATTTATTTAAACCTGCTTTTTTTAAAGCCTGATCAACTACAGGTACAATGTTTTGTTGATGTGCTCTAGACGCTAGTTCAGGCACCACACCACCGTATGCTTCATGAATTTTTTGGCTAGCTACAATGTTGCTTAAAATTTTGCCATTATGCATTACAGCAGCAGCAGTATCATCACAAGATGACTCAATAGCAAGAATATATATATTTTGTGAGGTCATTAATACAAATTAGGCACAATAATTGTTAATTTTGATGTCAAAGTTATAACTTTCAAGTCGTATCAAAAAATTCCTAAAAATAGTATCAAAGGTATTAGCAATTATTTTGCTATTGTTCATCATTTTGGTGCTTGTATTATCTATTCCTGCAGTGCAAACAAGTTTAGGGAAATATGTGACCAAAAGTATCAATGATGATTATGGTACAAATATTAATATTGGTAAGGTCGGTCTCCAGTTTAATGGCGATGTAGAACTCAAAGAAATCTATATAGAAGATTATAAAAATGACACGTTGATTGCTATTGATGAGTTGAATACATCAATTCTAAATTATAGAAACATTATAAATGGCACACTAGATTTTGGAGACATTGATATCATGAATCTAACGTTCAATGTCAAAACATACAAAGGCGAAACAGATACGAATCTTGATATTTTTGTAGCCAAATTTGATGAAGACAATCCAAGACCAGAAAAGAGTACATTTTTATTATCATCTAGTGATGTCTCTATTTATGATGGTACTTTCAGATTAATTGATGAAAATAAAGAAACACAAAAAGTACTAGAATTTAATGATCTTAATATTAATGCAACAAACTTTGTAATTGCCGGAAGTGATGTCAACGCTCGTATTAATACACTTAATTTTAAAGATAGTCGTGGCGCATATGTAAAGAATATGGCGACCGATTTTGAATACACTCTAGATCACATGAGTTTTGATAATTTAAGTATTAAAACTGAAAAATCTAATCTCCTCGGAAATGTGCGTTTTGATTACAATCGTGAAGATTTTGGGGATTTTGAAAATAAAGTAAAAGTTACAGCAAACTTTAAAAACTCAGAAGTCTACTTAGATGATCTCAATACTTTTTATAATGAATTTGGAAGCAATCAAAAAGCAAAAATAGATGTCAATCTAACAGGAACCTTAAATGATTTAACTGCTAAAAATTTAAAACTTAATGCTAGTGGAAGAAGTAAGATCTATGGAGATATAAATTTTAAAAACTTATTAAGTAAAGAAGAAGGTGATTTTTCTATGAACGCCAGATTTGATAATTTATCTTCAAATTACTATGATTTAAGAGCTTTGTTGCCAAACATATTAGGTGAATCTATACCATCAGTGTTTTCAAAGCTTGGAAATTTCAGAATAACAGGAACGTCATACATTACAGATACAACTATAGATGCAAATATTAAAATCTTTACAGATTTAGGTTTGATTGTATCTGATATGAAAATGACACATGTTGATGATATCGATAATGCAAGTTATATTGGTAACGTTGTTTTTGATGAATTTAATTTAGGTGTTTTGCTTGATGATCCAAAAGTTAAAACAACGTCTTTTGATTTAGATGTTGATGGTAAAGGTTTCACATTAGAAAATTTAAGCACTCAAGTTATAGGAGAAGTATTTCATATAGAATATAATGATTATAACTATCAAGACGTTGATGTTTCAGGAAAATTAGGGAATCAAATTTTCAATGGACTACTAGAATCAAAGGATAAAAATTTCAAATTCAAATTTAATGGTCTAGCTGATTTATCTAAAGACATCAAAGCATTCGATTTTAATGCTAACGTAGAATACGCAAACCTAAGAGCTCTTAATTTTATTACAAAAGATAGTATTTCGGTTTTTAAAGGAAAAGTAACGACTTCAATGAAAGGTGCTAGTATTGATGATGCCTTCGGAACATTAAACTTTGAAAACACAACCTACATCAATGAAAATGGCGAGTACTTTTTTAAGGATTTTAAAATAGAATCTAAATTTGAAAGAGACAAACGTATATTAACTATTGATTCACCAGATATCATAAAAGGAACGATGAGTGGAAATTTCAAGTTTGCAGATATTGGTAAGTTAGTTGAGAACTCTGTTGGAAGTATTTACACCAATTATATTCCTAATGAAATTGAAACAGATCAATATTTAGAATTTGATTTTAAAATTTATAATAAAATAGTAGAAGTATTCTATCACGAATTAGAACTAGGACCTAATACAACAGTAAAAGGAAGAATTGAAACCGATGAAAAGCAATTTAACCTTACGTTTAATTCGCCACAAATTAAATTGTTCGATTATTTTGCAAATGACATTTCAGTATTAATAGACAATAGTAATCCACTATTTAACACCTATGTAGAGATTGATACATTGAGCACAAAATATTATGATATATCAAAGTTTAGTTTAATTAATGTAACACAACGTGACACCTTATTTATAAAGTCTGAATTTAAAGGAGGACAGCAAAATGTTGATGATTTTAACCTTAGTATGTTTTATACTATTGATGAAACGAATAAATCTGTTATTGGTTTTAGAAAATCTGAAGTTGTATTTAAAAACAACAAGTGGGTTATTAACGAAGACAAAAATAAGTTCAATAAAATTGCGTTTACACGAGACTTTAAAAACTTTGATATTAGTCAAATGGTGATGAACCATTTTGAAGAACGAATCGAACTTTCAGGACAAATTGCCGGTGAAAGTTATAAAGATTTAAAATTAAATTTCACAGATGTTGATTTAACCAAAATAACACCTAGGATTGATAGTCTATCTCTTTCTGGCCGCGTTAATGGTAAATTAGATATCCTACAAAAAGATGGTGTTTATTTGCCAAATTCTAATGTCGTTATTAGTGATTTAAAAGCTAATGATTATGAATTAGGAGAACTTAATGCGTTTATCAAGGGAAATAATTCTTTGACAAGTTATACTGTTGATGTCTCACTTAAAAATGACAACCTAAAATCTTTAGACGCTAAAGGGCTTATTGATGTAGATGATAATGTTATTGATTTAAACGTTAAGTTTGAAGAGTTCTTATTAGACCCTCTAGATCCATTTGGAGAAGGTGTAATTACTAATATTAGAGGTTTAGTAACAGGTAATGCAAAAGTTACAGGGAAGCTAAATGATCCTCAATTTAACGGGGATTTATTATTAGACAATGCAGGATTAACAATTCCATATCTTAATGTGGATTATAGTTTTGATTTTGATTCTCAAGTAAAACTAGAATCACAACGTTTTATTTTTCAGGAAGTAGAAATTACAGATTCTGAGTTTTTCTCAAAAGCAACACTTAATGGGTTTATCGCTCATCAAAATTTCTCAGATTGGAAATTAGGGTTAGAAATAGACACAGACCGTTTATTGGTATTGAATACAGACTTTGATGAAGAAGAACTGTATTATGGAACGGCCTTTGTTGATGGTAAAGCTGAAATATCTGGACCTACAGATAATCTTAAAATAGAATTTAATGGTAGTACTGCACAAGGTACTGTATTTAAAATACCGTTGAGTGATTTAGAAAGTTATGGAGACAACTCGTATATACATTTTTTAAGTCCAGCAGAAAAAGAGGCACGCTTGAGAGGAGAAGTTATCAATAATACTGAAGTTAAAGGATTAGAATTAGAGTTTAATCTTTTTGTGAACCCTTATGCAGATATAGAAATTGTAATTGATAAAGACTCAGGAAGTACCATTCAAGGTAAAGGAAATGGAAACTTGCTGTTTGATATTAATACCAACGGAAAGTTTCAAATGTTTGGAGATTTTCAAATTGTTGAAGGATTTTATAATTTTGCTTATGGTGGTTTAATCCAAAAGAAGTTGACTGTGAAGCCAAATGGTTATATACGTTGGGAAGGTGAT
>CAJQOA010000088.1 GCA_905479815.1 uncultured Psychroserpens sp. | reverse complement strand
TCCTTAAATAATATTTCAGGGATTATTTTAGTTTTTAGTAATTTATTTTTTGCTTGAAATTGCAACGTTTTATCTTTAAAATCAATATCCTTTATTCGCAACCTACAAACCTCAATTGGCCTTAATAAATTATAAGATATGAACTTGATATATAAGAGTAGAATTGGGTCTTCAGTTTCAAGATGTTGAAATATCTCTTCCTGTTGTTGAATAGAATATGTTTTATTTCGTTGAGGGCTACTTTTTAATTGATTAATATTCTTTATAAAGTTCTTTTCAATCAATTCATTATCCTCCATTGTTTGAAATACACTACTTAAACATGTACGATAATTATTTCTATTTCTTGCAGACGTTTTTATTTGAATGGCATTCAGAAAATCTATAATAGTCTTTTTCTTCAAAGCTCTTACATTATCAACAACAGTGTTGTTGGCATTTAAATACTTAATTAAAGTATTACATCTACTTTGATAATCAATTATTGTTCTTTTGCTTACTACATTTGTTTTTAGCGCTATTGCTTGTCTTATAGCCTCTTCCAAACCAATAACAACAGTGTTGTTGCTCGTTGCAACAACACTGTTGCAGTTTTTGTTGCAGTCTTTGTTGATGTCTTCAACAACACTGTTGCGATCTTTATCTATGTATTTTTCATACACTAAATTTTCAGTTTTTGGAGTCGTTCTTAATTTATGATGTTCAGTATTATCTATAAATGGATTATAACCATCCTTAAGCAATTTCAATAATCGTTTCTTGTAAATAGATAGTACAGAATAGCGTGCTTCTTTTGTTTTATATCTATTAGTTTTTCCATAGATATTTTTCATACGTTCAAGTTTTCCTGTTTCTGGATTCAAATAGGAAAAATAAACATACCAACGTTTGCTAATATCTCCATTAGCATCATAAATTTTTGGGACTGAAAAAAGGGTTTTGTTTGGCAAATCGTGTTCTAAAATGTGTTCATTTTGAACCTCTAAGGTAACCAATTCATAAATAGTTTGCATAAAAAAACGGTTTAGAGTGAACTAAACCGTTGATTTTGAAAGAATTTAATCTAGTAGCGGGAACTGGACTCGAACCAGTGACCTTCGGGTTATGAGCCCGACGAGCTACCTACTGCTCTATCCCGCGATATAATATTAAAATGATTGTCTTTAGCTTTTAACTTTCGGTTCATAATGCCGACTCAATCATTTTAGGACTGCAAATATAAAAGCTTTTTTAGATATTACCAATTATATTTAGATAAGATTTTAAGAGATTCTAGTTATAATATTTACTTAGTTAATCAATAAGGTATTAAGTCAAATAACATGAGTCTCATTAGTTATAAAAGCACCAATTATATATACATATCTATAAACTTTGCTTTTTCTTTTAACGCATAAAAATAGCTCTTAACACAATATATGTTAAGAGCTACATCTAATTTAAAACTATAAAATTTTTATTTAATCGTCATCGTCTTCTGTATCAAGTGTAGCAATCACACCTTGATTTGTAACGTCAACAAAATCAAACTGTTTTAGGTTTGGAAGTTGAGTTTTCAATTCTACCAATTCTCCTTTAAAATCATTGTTACCAATTAGCAATACTTTTAAATTTGTAAGACTAGCCATTTGATTTGGCAATTTTCCATAGAAAGCATTATTAGATATCACCAACTCTTCAAGGTTTGATAATGAGCAAATTGAGTTTGGTAGTGTTCCAAAAAAGTTATTTTCAAAAAGACTAAGTATTTTTAAACCTTTAGCTTCAGATATTGTTGCAGGTAATTTTCCTGAAATTTGATTACTACTTATCAATAGCTCTTTTAACTTAGTTAGTTTACCAATTGTTGCTGGCAATTCACCTGTTAATTGATTATTGTATAACTCTAAAGTATATAAGTTTGATAACTCTCCTATTGATGAAGGAATCTCTCCTTTAATCATATTCATGAATAACTTTAAATTTTTCAAAGATTTCAATTCTCCAATCTCTTGTGGTAAGGGATTTGTAAGCATATTGAAAGCTACATTTAAAGTCACTAATGATTTTAAATTTTTTATGGATGCTGGAATACCTCCAGAAATTTTATTTCTAAATAAATTGATATGCTTTAAGTGAACTAGATCTCCAATTTCTTGAGGAATTACACCTCTAAGGTTATTGAATTCTAAGTTAAGCCCAATGACTTTATCACCTTTAACAGTAACACCATGCCATTCTTGAACTGGTGTATTTAAATCCCAAGTCGTTCTCCAAAGAGCACCATTTGTAGAATTATAAATTGCTTTTAAAGCTTCTTTTTCTTTTGTTGAAACGCTACCAAAGGACAATAAGGTAACAAAACAGAGTAATAATGTAAGTTTAGCGGTTTTCATGATAATAGATTTGGCTGAGGGAGGCATTTCAAGTACGAATCTATGATAATATCGGTTAAACGACAAAATTTTTCGATGAAATGCATTGTTGTTCATCGAAAATATTATTAAAACACTGATAATAAGCATTTTAACAAAACTCTATTGTTCTATGTTTTCAGCTTCAAAACCAGTAATTTCTTGATTTTCAGTCGTAATTTGAATTTGGATAGGATTACAGCACACTTCACAATCTTCAATATATCGCTGTTGAGATTGAGATATATCAATTAGCATTGAGATAGATTCCCAACAATATGGGCATTGAAAAAAGTGCTCTTGCATAGTTGTTTTTCTTCGGAATTTAAAGTTCTATATTCAACAATTCTCCGCTTAATTGAAGCACAGTTAATTCTGCCAATTTAGCATCGTACTTTGCTTGGTTTCGGCTTAACTCAGTATTCAATAAATTGAGTTGCGCTTGTCTAAATTCAATAGAAGTCACTTGACCAATTTTAAATTTTTCTTGAGTACGATCAAAATTATTTTGAGCTGTTTTTATATTAGATTCCTGTACTTTAAAAATCACTAGCTTATTTTGATAGTCATCCCAAGCGTTATTAAAATTGCGTTCAACATCTACAAGAAGTTGTTCTTTTTGAAGTTTCTGATTATCTAAAACAATTTTAGAATTTCTTATGCGAGTTATTGTTCCTCCTCCATCAAATAAATCCCATGATAAATTTAACCCTCCTGAAAAACCAGTATTTGTAGAAACCGCAACAAATGACGCTGCATTATTATTATTCTTATTCCAACCATAAGTTCCTGTAAGACCTATTGTTGGTAAATACTGTGTTGCTTTATTGGTTTGCAAGTCAAATTGACTTATTGCAATATTCTTTTCAGCTTGAAGTAAGGAGACATTGTTACTTTTTGTTTTTTCAAGAAGCCCGTCTTTATTAAGTTGAAGCAAAAAACTCACATTTGTGTCAACATTAAATAATTCTGTTAATTGATTACCTAAAACTACATTAAGGTCACGTTTAGTGTTTCTTAATTCTTGTTTAGCATTTATAAGGTTAATACTATCATTATTGATATCAACCTCTGCATTTAAAACCTCTAGCTTAGTACTTTGTCCATAATCAAATTGATATCCTGCTCTTATTAATCGATCTTTAGAAATGGTAATAGTTTGCTCAAGTGCATCATTATTTTCTGAAAGTCGAGCTACAGAGTAATAGATTGAAAATAATTGCACAATTGTTGTTTCAATCGTTTCGCGAGCTTCAAGTTCAGATAATTGGTACTCTTCTTTAAGTCGTTTATAATTATACTTTCTTCCTAAACCATCAAATAGTGTATAGTTCAAGTTAACAGATGCATTATAGCGCGTACTTTCTGCTCCATTTAAAACTGTGGATTCACCATTAGAAAACTGAGCTTCTGTATTATCTAAATTATAAGTTCCTCCTGCATTACCTGTTAATGTTGGTAGGTAACCTGAGTTTAGGATACTTGTATTGTTTTCTGCTACCTCAACCGTGTTATTTGCTATTTTAATTCCGTAGTTATGTTCTAATGCCAGTTCTACAGCTTCTTCTGTTGTTAACACGTCTTGAGCTTGAGCACAAATTCCGAAGAAAACAAAAATATAAGTGATATAGATTCTAGTGTTCATTTGCTTCATTTTGTTTCATTAAACGCTGTAATTCTTCTTTAGTCACATAATCGTTGGCAAGTAAAACTTTAGAATCGTTCTCAAGATGAACATCTTCATTGCTCTCTCTAGTAACACGTTCTACTTCTTCTCTAGTTACCTCTTTATTAGTATATAACCATTTCCCTGTAGTTTTAACACTATTACTAAATGACAAGAAAATTGGCAATACAATAAGTGTTAAAACGGTTGCAAAAGCAATACCATAAGCAATAGAAACTGCCATAGGGATTAAAAATTGAGCCTGTCTACTCTCTTCAAAAATCAAAGGTGCTAGACCTGCGACAGTCGTAATTGATGTTAAAAATATGGCTCTAAAACGGGAACGACCTGCTTCATATAGCGCCTCGTCAAACAACATACCTTCTCTTAAATTATTGTTGAATTTTCCAATAAGAACCAGTCCATCATTAACCATAATCCCAATGAGAGCAATAATACCAAGCATTGACAAAATGTTTAGCGGGAAATCGTGGATCCAATGCCCCCAAGCCACAGCAGGCAAACTCAATGGAATTAATAATAACAATAATAATGGTTGGCTATAACTCCTAAATGTAAACGCAATAACAATATAAATAAGCGCTAAAACGGTTAAACCAACTGCACCTAAAGAATCCATAAGTTTTAATCGTTCTCTATTTTGACCTTCATACGATGGTGTGACTGTTGGATATTTTGATAAAATTTCTGGCATAATTTCATCTTTAATCTCTGCCATGACATCTGTTGCACTTGTTTTCTTTTGATCTTTTATATCTGCGGAAACTTGAATCTCTCGCTGACCTTCTAAATGATTAATAGCAACATCACCTCTTTCAATACTATAACTAGCAACTTCCTTTAACGGAACTCGTTGTCCGTTTGGTGCTACGATTCGCATATTATCTAAGTTTTTAATAGACGAACGATTCTCTCTATTATATCGTACCCAAACCCTAATTTCATCTTGTCCTCTTTGAAAACGTTGCGCTTGCGCTCCAAAAAATGCAGATCGCACTTGGGTCATTACTGTTCTTAGATTTAAGCCAAGAGCATAAGCACTCTCATTAAGTTCTAAACGAATTTCTTTAATACCAGCAGGATCATTATCAGTAACATCCTTCAACAAAATATTGTTTTCTAAATTCTGTTTAAGTTCAGCCTTTACTGCCTTCAACTCTGTAATATCATTTCCTAGTAAAGATATAGACACAGGGCTTCCTCCAAAGTTCCCTCCACTTCCATATACTAAACTTTCAACGCCAAATACGGGTCCTACACGATCTTGTATTTTATTGGTTACTAAAGCAGAAGAAATTTCATTAGGACGTTGCTCTCCAGGTAATAAGTTAATAACTAGAGACGCTGTTGATGAGCCTGGTCCAATATTTCTAATCATATTTTCCACCAAATGCTTCTCTCCATTATCGCCTATGTACTCTTTATTAATTTCATCTGTAACTTCAATCGCTTTTGCTTCAATAAATGAAATGATACTATCTGTAACCTTTTCATTTGTCCCATTAGGCATATTTAAAGTAATACGAACTGTATCACTTGCTATCTGAGGAAAAAAAGCACCTCTAATAATACCACCATCAAAACTGGCCTTCGTTAAAATTATAAATACTATAAAAAATGAGAAGGTTAAAAACTTATACTTTAAAGCGAATCTTAATACAGGACTATACAATTTATCACGTAAGCCATTCATAATTCGATCTCCAAACATATTGATATAACGCAACTTAGAGAACACCTTTTGAAATACGCCAGCTATTCCTGTTTTTGGTGTATTATTTTGTTTTCTAAGCGCTTTAGAGTGTGCTAAATGGGCTGGTAAAATTATTAACGCCTCTACTAATGACACTAGTAAAGTTAGTATTACAACGACAGAGACCTCACCAAAGAACTCTCCAATACGTCCATCTAAAAACAAAAAGATAGCGAAGGCTAAAATAGTCGTAAGAATAGCAGATACAATAGCAGGTAACACCTCCATAACTCCATCTACTGCAGCTTGCTCAGGTGTTTTTCCTTTTTCGTAATGCTGATAGATGTTTTCTGCAATAACAATTCCATCATCTACCAAGATACCTATTACAATGATCATCCCAAATAGTGATAATACATTAATAGTGACGTTAAAATATCCAGCAAAAATAAACATTCCTAAAAATGATATTGGCAAACCAAATGCCACCCATAATGCTAATCTGGTATTTAAAAATAACGATAGAAAAAGTACTACTAGAATCATACCAACTAAAGCATTCTCTTGTAGAAGTTCTGTTCTTTGAACTAATGTAATTGATAAATCTCTAACAACATTTAATTGAACATTATCATATTTATCATTAAAATCTGCAATATAGGCCTTAGCTTTATCTGCGGAAGAAATTAAATCTTCAGTATTGGTACTTGTAATAGTAACATTGATGGATAAGTTGCCATCAAAAAAATTAGAGTTAGGCGTTTCTGAAAACTGATCTCTAACTACAGCAATATCTTTTAACCTAATGATACGACCTGAAACATCAGACTTAACAACTAAGTTTGATAATTCATCTGCAAAATACGATCGTGAGTTAGCTCTAATAAGATATTCTTCTGCATCTGTTTTGATAGTACCTCCTGTAGTTATTAAGCTCGATTGATTAATCGCAGTAGAGACTTCTGCAAAAGATAAATTATAAGCCAATAAATTGGTTTCGTTAACAGCAATTTCGATTTCTTCTTCTGGATAACCCGAAATTTGAATTTGAGAAATCCCATCAATTGCACGAAGATCATTCTCTACTTGTCTTCCAATCTGTTTAAGTGTCGCTAACGGAATATCAGTTCCACTAATTGCGAATGAGATTGTTGGCCTTACAGCCTCTTGTTTTGCAACAATTAATGGCTCCATACCAACAGGGAATGAAGGCACTCTATCTACCGCGTTCTTAATTTCAAGAAGCATGAAATCGATATCTTTTCCTTTTTGAATTTCTACATTGATGTTACCACTATTTTCTCTCGACGTAGACGTTACACGTTCTACACCATTAAGACCTTTAAGATTATCTTCAATTTTTAGAATAATACCTTCCTCGACTTCTTGAGGTGATGCTCCTGGATAGGTAACATTGATACTAATGTTCTTTGAATCAATTAAAGGAAAAAAAGATGACTTTAAGTTTTTAGCACCAAAATATCCAAAAATGATAAAAGCAAATATGACAACATTAACTGCGACACTATGCTTTATGAAATAAGCAATCAGTTTTCTCATGACTTATTTTGCTTTTTTAGATTTTGAGACCTCTAAAGGTGCTTCCTTTTTAGAATCATCAGGCTTAGATGTTTCTTTTTTTATACTGTATTGTTTTACTAACATTCCTGCATATGCTCCAGGAACGGGTTTAGATAAAATAACAGTACCATCTGGGACACCTCTCAAAACCACTTTAGAATCTGAAAAATATACAGGCTTGACATCAATAAGATCTAAGACACTATCTCTTACAACAAAAATCTGCTCTGTATCTAAGAATAGATTTCTACTAATTTCAATAACATCGTTTTCTTCTTTAGCATTAAGGTTTGCTTCGAGATACATACCTTCTTTAAGCGTTTCGTTTTTAACTTCAATAAACGCTGTTATAGTTTGTGTCGTTGGATCAATACTTCCGTTAACACGAGACACAGTGCCTTGATAGGTTTCGGTATGTTCAATATTTCTTAATTCTACAGACTCACCAACCTTGAGAAGGCTTGCATAGGTTTTACTTAACGCCACTTCCATTTCGTAAACAGTTGGGTCAATATATTCACCTAATTTTTGTCCGCTTCTAATCAAAGAACCTTCTGTTGCTAAAGCTTCTGTTAAGATCCCTGTAAAAGGAGCTCTTACATTATATTTAGCCAATCGTTGTTCTAAGTTTTTAACGTTGTAATAATTAGATATAATGCCTCGTCCTGTAATAAAATAGTTTTCTTTTTCCGAAGTCATTTCAGGCAACATAGGCGTGGTTTTATTTAAATCAAAACCATTAAGGTAGCTTTGCCATTTTGGAAATATCTCAGGAAAATCCAATCGTAAGTCAGGCATAATAGCTGCTATAGAATTATAGAGATTACTTTTTGATGATTGCACGCTTGCGTAATACTCTGAAGCGTCAATACGAATTAAAGTTTCCCCTTGACGGTATTCTTGTCCAGGCTTGAAGAGTTTTCCACTTGTTCTAAAAACACCTTGAACCTCTGCATATAACTCTACGCGACGTTTAGACATCAAACTACCATTTGCAGGAATTACTATTTGAACTTTACCATTTTTTACAGTATCTGTAAAAACTGTTTTAATAACTTTTTCGGGAACAGGCCTCGTCTTCTTCTTACTACTGGCAATGTTCTTACCAATATAAACTGCTCCAATGATGAGCACGACTCCTAGTATAGAAAGTATAATATTACGCATAGATATAATATGGTTAGTTAATTATTAGATGTCAAAATCTAAATAACCTAGCGCAAAAGTATCTAAATAGTTAGTGGTTTGCAGTTAAAAAAAACTTAAAACAAGTTCTAACACTTATGACAATTCATCCAATTCGTATTGAACGCTTTCCCAATCTGCCATTAATTTTTTTAGTTTATCTTTTTTTGCCTGATAACGGTCAAAAAAACTAGCATCTGCAGCAGTAGCATCATAATTGGTCGCTAGCTCTAAATCATCTGCCTTAATATCCTTTTCTAATGCATTAATCTTAGATTCTATATTGCTCAATCTATTATTTAAAGACTTGAGTTTTTTCTGACTTTCGTAAGATTGTTTATTAGTTTCTTTAGGTGTTTCTTTAATGATCGTTCTTTTTTCTACTTCTCGTAAATTTTCAACATTACGCTCTTCTAAATAATAATCTATATCACCTAAGTATTCTTTTATTTTTTGATCCTTAAATTCGTAGATACTGTTTGTTAATCCTTGAAGAAAATCTCTATCGTGAGACACTAATATCAACGTACCTTCAAATTTCCTAAGTGCTTCTTTAAGTACATTTTTAGATTTAATATCTAAGTGGTTTGTTGGCTCATCCATAACCAACATATTGAGCGGTTGTAACATTAATTTTGCTAATGCTAATCTATTTCGTTCACCTCCAGATAATACACGTACATACTTTTCTGCCTCGTCACCTCTAAATAAAAATGACCCTAAGATATCACGAACCTTACTTCTATTGGTTTCATTAGCTGCATCAATCATCGTATCTAAAACAGTTTTACTACCATCTAAATATTCTGCTTGATTCTGAGCGAAATAACCTATTTGCACATTGTGTCCTAACTTTAAATCACCATTATGCTTTAATTCACCTACTATGATTTTTGCTAAGGTAGATTTACCTTGTCCGTTTTGCCCAACAAAAGCTGTCTTACTATCTCTTTCAATAAGCAAATCAACATTAGTTAATACGTGATTATCTCCATAATTTTTAGAGATACCTTCTGCCTCTACAACCACTTTTCCTGGTGTTATAGATACAGGGAAATTTAAAGTCATCACACTATTATCGTCTTCATCAACCTCTATGCGATCCATTCTGTCTAACTTCTTGATAAGAGATTGCGCCATAGTTGCTTTACTAGCTTTGGCTCTAAACTTTTCAATAAGTTTCTCGGTTTGCTCAATTTGTTTCTGTTGATTCTTTTGTGATGCTAATTGTTGTGCTTTAAGCTCATTTCTAAGTATTAAAAACTTAGAGTATGCCTTAGGATAGTCATAAATTCTTCCAAGAGAAATCTCAACGGTACGATTAGTAACATTATCTAAAAACATCTTATCGTGAGACACAATAACTACAGCACCAGAATAATTTTTTAAAAAATTCTCTAACCAAATAATAGATTCAATATCCAAGTGATTGGTTGGCTCATCAAGAAGTAAAATATCATTATCTTGTAATAATAATTTTGCCAATTCAATTCGCATTCTCCATCCACCAGAAAAGGTATCGGTTAATTTCTCAAAATCTTCACGTTTAAAACCTAACCCTTGTAATATCTTTTCGGTTTCTCCTTGATAATTATAACCTCCAATAATTTCGTATTGATGCTGCACTTCATTTAAATCAATCATCAACTGATTGTAACCTTCACTTTCATAGTCGGTACGTTCTGCCAATTGCGTGTTGACATACTTCATTTTAGCTTCAAGCTCTTTAATGTCTTTAAAAGCTTCATAAGACTCTTGAAGTACTGTTCTTCCGAGGGTAAAGTCGATATCCTGTTTTAAAAACCCAAAAGTCAAATTTTTATCTGCAGCAATTTGTCCAGAATCTGGTTCTAAC
>CAJQOA010000087.1 GCA_905479815.1 uncultured Psychroserpens sp. | reverse complement strand
TGGAGCTTTAACCCTTAAACTATCGTATAAACCTAAAATTGAAGCATTAACTCTTGCGTTAGCATGACCATTGGCTTTTGCTAATACATTGTTTTCAATTTTAATAGGACGACCTTCTCTTGTTTTCACTAAAACACTTGCAAAATCATATCCGTCTGCAACTGTAGTTGCATAGTAATTTGCAACACCTGGAATAATTTCCTTTGGTTGTATTACATACGGTATAGATTTAACTACTGGTCCTTCACAAGCAGCCAATGAAGCAGCTGCTGTACTAAAACCAACATATTTTAAGAAATCACGACGCGTAGTAGATGAAGATTCTAAAGTTTCTTTATCTCCTAAAAATTCGTCTGTAGGAATTGCTTCCACAAACTCGTTTTGTTGTAGCGTCTCAACAATAGAGCTATTTTCGTTTAGCTCTTCAACACTTTTCCAGTATTTCTTGTTTGATGACATATAATTATGTGTTACTTCTTTAATATTAATAGTGACATTTACCACATTCTAATCCACCCATCTGCGCTGCAGTTAACTGCTCAACTCCATATTTCTTAGATAGTTGCTCGTGAATTTTAGTATAGTAAGCGTTGTCTTTAACTTTTACGTTTGTTTCTCTGTGACAGTTTATACACCAACCCATTGTTAATGGTGAGTATTGGTACATGATTTCCATTTCTTCAACAGGGCCATGACATGTTTGACATTCTAAACCTGCTACAGAAACGTGTTGTGAGTGATTAAAATATGCGAAATCTGGTAAGTTGTGGATTCTGATCCATTTAACCGGACTTGTTTCGCCAGTATATTTCTGGTTAGTATCATCCCAACCAACTGCTTTGTATAATTTTTTAATTTCAAGGTTGTAATCTACACCGAATTCTTGACCTTCAGCATATGTTTCTGGAGCCACCTCAGCAATATTCTTATGACAATTCATACACACATTTAATGATGGAATTCCAGAATGCTTACTAACTCTTGCTGATGAGTGACAATACTTACAATCTATACCATTATCTCCAGCATGTATTCTGTGTGAGTAATGAATTGGCTGAACAGGCTCGTAACCTTGATCCAAACCAACTTGCATTAAGAAACCGTAAACAAAATATGCACTAGCTAGTAATAACATAATAGATGTTACTAAAACTAAGAATTGATTTTGAACAAATGCTTTCCAAATTGGTGTTCTTTTTTCTTTTGCCTCTACCTCTATACCTTTGGCAGTTGCAAAACGATTTAAAGTTTTATTAACCAATACTAAGGCCATTGCTAATAAACCAAACAATAAAGCTAGAGCTCCAAGAATAATTTTATTTGATGTAGAGTCTGCGTTTCCACTTCCAGTAGCAACAGCTGCTTCTGATACAACGGGTTCTGGTTTTGGAGCTGCAGTGTAGGCAAGGATATTAGAAATATCTTCATCACTTAACTGAACAAATGAGTTCATTGGTGTCTGATTGTACTCATTCCAAATTTTGTTGGCATAAGTATCTCCAGACTTAATCATAGCTGCGCTATTCTTTATCCAAGAATATAACCATTCTCTGTCTAAACCTTCGCTTTCCGCGAGTCTTGTTTCAACATTACGTAATGCTGGACCCGTCATTTTCTTGTCTAATTTATGACAAGATGCACAGTTAGCATTAAATAAAGATTTTCCTTTTGCGGGATCGTCTTGGGCCAAAACGGCAGTTGAAAACGTAAGTAATAAAACGAAACCTAAATTAAGAATTTTTGAGGTTAAATTACGGTAGATAACGTGTTTCATATTGTTAGTTGAATTATCTTCTAATCTTTGGTACGATTTTTTCATTGTATATGACGAAAATCATGGTTGTAAAAACTCTGGCAAAAATAAGGTATAAAGTCGATTTTAGAAATGTTAGACATATCATAATAACTAATTTATAAGGATTCTAAATAACAATATAAGCGTTGAATACGTTAAGAAAACATAACTTTGCACATCTAATAGAATTAATATGAAAAAAACAAATCTTAATACACTGATTATTCTAATACTAACTCTTTTTTCTAGTACTCTAAATGCTCAAAACGGAGAAGTTATAATAGAGCAACCTAAGGCAATTGATCAGCTTTTAGAGTATAAAAAAGACATAAAAACAGTAGCAGTTTATAAAATTCAAGTTTTTAATAGCAGTGATTCTTTTAAAGCTGAGAGCGTAAAAGCAGAATTTAAGACTAAATATGGTGAGTGGCCAGTAAGTATGGAGTTTAACACCCCAAACTACAAAATATGGGTTGGAAACTTTAGAGACAGACTAGAGGCCGATCGTGCGTTACTTCGCATAAAACAAAATTACATGAATGCGTTTATCTTTCAGCCAAAGAAAGATTAGTTCATTACTACAAAACAAAAAAGCCACGCAATGCGTGGCTTTTTTTTATAAATAAAAACTAATTATTTTAATTTCTTCTTTACTTCAACTTCTTGGAATGCTTCAATAACATCACCTTCTTTAAGATCATTGTAGTTTTTAATCTGCATACCACAATCATAACCTTTAGAAACTTCTTTAGCATCATCTTTAAAACGTTTTAAAGAGTCTAATTCTCCAGTATGAGTTACAACTCCATCTCTAATTAAACGAATTTGAGAATTTCTGAAGATTTTACCATTCATTACCATACAACCTGCAATACTTCCAACCTTAGATACTTTGAATATTTCTCTAATCTCGGCAGTACCAGTGATCTCTTCTTTAAGTTCTGGAGACAACATGCCTTCCATTGCATCTTTAAGATCATTAATTGCATCATAAATAATAGAGTATGTTCTAATATCTACTTCTTCTCTATCTGCTATAACTCTAGCATTCCCTACAGGACGAACATTAAACCCAATAATAATTGCGTCTGAAGCCGTTGCAAGTAACACATCACTTTCTGTAATAGCACCTACACCTTTGTGTATAATCTTAACTTCTATTTCTTCGGTAGATAATTTCTGGAATGAATCCGTTAATGCTTCAACAGAACCATCAACATCACCCTTAAGGATAATATTTAATTCTTTAAATGTACCTAAAGCAATACGACGACCAATTTCTGCAAGTGTTAATGTTGTTGTTGTACG
>CAJQOA010000086.1 GCA_905479815.1 uncultured Psychroserpens sp. | reverse complement strand
AAAGTTTGGAGAGAAAAAACAAATATAAGATTAGGTAGCCCAGAGTTAGCGATTAAAAATTTAAAAAGACATTTAGAAATAGAAGAGGTTAAAGGTCAAGATTTAGCTGATATTTCAGCCGTATTAGCAGAAGCATATATTAATATTAAACAAAAAGATACTGCTCTTAAGTATCTTGATACTGCTGCAGTTTCTACAAAGATTAATAATCAAAAAGCACGTTACAATTTTATAAGAGGACAATTGTATAATGAGTTTGGTAAAAAAGATAGTGCTAATATGGCTTTTGATGTAATTATAGATATGCATCGCAAAATACCGCGTGCATTTTATATCAATGCCCAGCTAGCAAAATCCAATAATTTTAATGCCGAATCTGGAGACAAATTAGCCTTTTTAGAATACCTCACAGATCTAGAAGAGAATAGAGAAAATCGCCCATTTTTAGATAAAATATATCAAAGAATAGCAAAATTTCACCAATCTGAAGGAAAGGATAGTATATCAGAGGCATACTATAATAAGTCATTAACAGCTACCAAAACCCTTAGCTCAGACGAGGTATTAAGTGCCAGCAATTACCTTACATTGGGGGATATGTATTTTGATAGAAAAGAATACAAAACAGCTGGCTCATATTATGATAGTACATTAACCAATTTGGTAGAAAAAACCAAGTCCTTTCGTGTGGTTAAGAAAAAGCGAGAAAATCTAGAAGATGTAATTTATTACCAAGGTATAGCTCAAGCTAATGACAGTATTTTATCACTTATTAGTTTACCAAAAGATGCACAAGTTGCTGTTTTTAATACCTACATAAAAAAGCTAAAAGAACAAGATTCTTTAGCTGCAGAAAGACTAAAAAACAAGAGCAGAATTGGTGCTCCAAAGAACACAGGTGTTCGTGGCAACATGCCTGGTTTTGCTAGACAAGGAGGCGCTGGTTTACCCGGAATTAACGGACCAAGTGGTGGCGGAAACTCAGATTTTTATTTTTACAACCAAACCACTGTATCTTATGGCAAAAATGAATTTTTAAGACTTTGGGGAGAACGCAAATCACAAGACGGCTGGAGACTTTCAAGCACTAGAGCACAATCTGGCTCTAAAATAGTACAGAAAGAAAGTGACGAAGTCAATGTAACTCAATTAGAGAGGTACGACCCAGAATTTTATATTAAAAGATTACCAACTGAGCAAAAAGAAATTGACAGTATTGGTAAAGAACGTAATTTTGCATATTACCAATCAGGATTAATTTATAAGGAAAATTTCAAAGAATATACCCTAGCCAAAAATAAGTTAGAAACGCTACTTACAAATAATCCGGAGGAGCGATTAATTTTACCTTCAAAATACAATTTGTATAAAATATATGAGCTTTTGGGGCAAAATGATGAAGCAGAAATTGCTAAATCTAAAATTATTGCAGATTACCCAGACTCTAGGTATGCAGAAATACTTCGCAATCCGCAGTCCCAATTGTCTAAAGACGAAAATAGTCCAGAAACTATTTATGAAAATCTATATAGAAAGTTTGAAAATCAAGAATATGCTGAGGTAATATCTTCAGTAGATAAGTACGTTAAGATATTTGAAGGCGATGGCTTTGTTCCAAAATTTGAAATTTTAAAAGCTTCAGCTTTAGGAAGATTAAAAGGCTTTGAGGCTTACAAAGACGCTGTAAATTATGTGGCTCTAACGTACCCAAATTCAGAAGAAGGAGAACGTGCAGAAGAAATCTTAGCGAGTGCTATTCCGGCATTGGCCAATATTGAGTTTCAAGCTCAAGATGAAGGTGTTTTATTTCATGTTATATATCAGTTTAATACTAGCGATAAAGAAGCCATAGATCAGTTTATGGTAGATTTAAATAAGGAGATTTCTAAAATAACGTATTACGACTGGTCCCTTTCTAAAGATGTTTATGATGAGCAAACAACGTTTGTTGTTGTTCACGGTTTAGATTCTTTCAGTATAGCCTCTAATTTTGGTCAAACACTTCAAGATTACAAAGAGAAAAAAACAGAAGGCATAACGAAAGCGTATATTCCGGTTTCATCATATAACTATACTATAGTTCAGCGACACAAAAATCTAAACACATACATTAATCTTAAGTAATAGTATAATATGTTTTCTTCAGATTCAAAAAAACAAAAATTAAATATGGAAGCGGGTACACAACAGAATATTATTGCACACGGCACAAAAATTGTTGGCGATATTGAGAGTAAAGGGCCATTTAGAATTGATGGAAGAATTGATGGCAACATAAAAACGGAAGGCAAAGTAGTTATTGGTAAAGCAGGTGTTGTTGTTGGAACCCTTGAAGGTGTTAATGTAGATGTAGAAGGGAAGTTTTCCGGAAAATTAATACTAGCCGGAACATTATCTTTAAAATCTTCTGCCCATATTGAAGGTGATGTACACGTAAATAAATTAGCAGTTGAGCCAGGAGCAACATTCAATGCAACATGTAGTATGAAAGGCGCAGTTAAGGCATTAAACAATGGAGATACAGCAACCAGAAAAAACAACCCAGGAACAGAAAGAACGGCTTAATTCTTATGCGCGTTTTTCTGGAATAGCTATTCAAATGGTAGCTATAATTGCTGCAGGCACTTTTATAGG
>CAJQOA010000085.1 GCA_905479815.1 uncultured Psychroserpens sp. | reverse complement strand
AAAGTCGCCATTATATGTAACGTGATTACCAATCATTGCATTGTCTAAAGTAGCATTTTTAATGTTAGTATGGTTTTGTATTAAGCTATTTTTAACGCTTGAATTCTCTATCACACAATTATTACCAATCGAAACATTAGGCCCAACTGTAGCATTAAGTAATTCTACATTCTCACCAATATAACAAGGTTCTATGATTGTTGAATTATTGTTTTTTATAGATTTAGCAATCATTTGCTCTTCACCATCTGCTTTTAAAAAGCCTAACATTCTTGTATTTGTCTCAAGAGTAACGTTTTTGTTTCCGCAGTCCATCCACTCATCAACAGTTCCTGTTTTAAAGATTTTACCGTCTGCCATCATACGTTTGATACCATCATTGATTTGGTATTCTCCACCATTCATGACGTTCTCATCAAGAACTTCTTGTAATTTATCTTTTAAAACTGCAACATCTTTAAAATAGTAAATCCCAATAACAGCTTGATCACTTACAAAAGATTCTGGTTTTTCTACCAATTCAACAATCTCTTCCTTTTCATTCAGTTTGACAACGCCATAAGCTTCAGGGTTTGCTACTTTTTTAGTCCAAATCACACTATCTGCTGTTGGATCTAAATCAAACTCTGCACGAATTAAAGTATCTGCGTACGCAACAACTGCTGGTCCAGAAAGCGATGGTTTTGCACACATAATGGCATGACCAGTTCCTAAAGGTTGATCTTGACGATAAATAGACGGTTTTGCACCTAAACTTGTTGCCAAGGCTTTTAAACTGTCTACAACCTCATCACCAAACCAAGCTGGATCTCCTAATACAAAAGCAATTTCCTCTACAGGTTGCTTTAATACTTTTGTAATATCCTTTACCAATCGATGAACGATAGGTTGACCTGCAACAGGAATTAATGGTTTTGGTACTGTTAAACTATGTGGTCTTAGACGAGAACCTCGTCCTGCCATTGGTACTATTATTTTCATACTTTGATGTTGTATTCGTTTAATTGTTTATTCGTTTTGCTACGAATTCACAAATGTTTGTCTTTAATATTATTCTATCTTTAATAGTAAATCATGTAGGATTTGAGCATATTCTAATTTAGCTTAACACCACGTTCTTTACATATTGCTTCAAAATTATCTGTTTTGTTTTGTTCTTCAAATAAAGCATATAGATACTGCATTACTTTTTGTGCATCTGCTGCGTAAGGTGACTTTGATTCTCTGTACAACTCATAGGCGTCAATAGCACTATTTAATGAAGCTTCTAGTTTATTTCTATTCATGTACACCAAAGCAAGTCCATAATGCCCTTCTGGATCTTCTGGGTAAGCGTCTTTTAGTCTATTATACCAATATTCAGAGCTTTCGAGATCCTTTTTATAGTTATAAGCTACTGCGATATTCATTAAAGATGTTTTATTTAAGGAATCTACTGCAATAGAATTTTTATAAGCTACTATAGCTTTATCATAATCGTGTAACTCTCTATAGGATCTCCCCAAATTATCCCAAGCAAAAACGAATTTATCATCAAGTGCCACTGCTTTTTTATAAAACTTTATTGCTTTTTTATAATTCCCTTTTTTACTCTCATCAATACCTTTATTATAAAACTCATTTGCCTTTTCCTTTGAAGAATATGAGTTTAGCTTTTCTTCATCATTTGAGAACGTGGCAATCTTTAATGCCTTGCATTCATTAACAAGAACACGTTGAATATCAGTATAAAAAGCTTTAATTTCTTCAACGGTATTTAAGTTAATATGGTCCCTAGATTTTGAGCCAGAAACCCCTTTAGTTATACATTCAGAAATAAGCTTGTTTTTTTCTTCTAGAGCAATATCTGTCGGTATTCCATCAATACAATCACAAGCTAGATTTGCCGATTTTCCTAAATACTCATTATAAGACTGTTTTTGGTTTATATAGTTTTTGAATACCTCACAATCATTCTCTAATATTTTAAATGCTTTCTTTTTGTCTTCCTCAGAAACCATGTCTGAACTTCCGTCTGAATTTAAGGTAATAGTAGCGTCTTTATCTGTTGGTATTTGAGATATTAATGCACCTAATACACTAGCATTATAGCACTCTTCAAATTTTTCTTCAAAGTTCTTGGAGGGCTTATCTGAATCTTCATTATCTAAACATTCGCATATAATAGTCGCCATTACCTCTTCTTTCTTTTGCTTTTTCTCTTGTGCTTGGACATTAAGAACAAAGCTGAAAAACAAGAAAAATAATAATGTTGCCTTTTTCATAAAATACTATTTAACTAATCTCAATTATTTAACTCCAGTACTTCCAAAACCGCCTTCTCCACGATCTGTATCAGATAGTAGTTCTACTTCTGTCCATTCGGCACGTTCGTGTTTTGCAATGACTAATTGTGCAATACGTTCGCCATTATTTATAATAAAATCTTCATTAGATAAATTTACTAAAATCACACCAATTTCACCTCTATAATCGGCATCTATAGTTCCTGGTGCATTGAGTACTGTAATTCCTTTTTTTGCAGCCAATCCACTTCGTGGTCTAACTTGTGCTTCAATACCAACTGGTAATTCGATAAATAATCCAGTTCCTACGATACTTCGTTCTAAGGGTTTTAATGTTCTAGATTCTGAAATACTAGCTCTTAAATCCATTCCTGCAGAAGCACTAGTTTCGTAATGTGGTAAATCGTGATTGGATTTGTTGATTATTTTAATATTCATGTTATAGATTCTTAGCTTCACTCTGAATGACAGACTATCGCATTTTTAAAATTTGTTTTAATTCTTTTCTCTCTAAAAAGCCTATTAACGCTAAGAAGAGCAACAAAAATACAGTTCCTAATAACATATTTCTGTCAAAATGATAATAAGTTATAAAACTTAAACCAGCACTTACTAATAAGTATATTGAAATTCGATTAACATCATAAGGCACTGGATAATATTTTCGACCTAAAAAATAAGAAATAAGCATCATTAATGCGTAAGCAATAAGCGTCGCATAGGCACAAGCCATAAATCCAATTTTGGGAATAAAAATGAGATTAAAAGCAATGGTAATACTTGCTCCAATAATTGAAATATACATACCAAAACGTGTTCTGTCTGTTAGTTTATACCAAATAGAAAGGTTATGATAAATTCCTAGACATAAATTTGCCAATAATACGATTGGCACAATATCTAGTGCCAATAAATAACTTTCTTGTTTTATAAAAATTGGTCTCAATAGGTCTATATAAACCACTACAATCATCAAACCTAATGCGCCAACAATAGTAAAGTACTTTAATATCGTTGCATAGGTTTGTGTTGCATTTTCTTTATCTGAGTGATTAAAGAAAAACGGTTCTGCTCCCATTCTAAACGCTTGAATAAATAACGTCATAAAGACTGCTAGTTTATAGCATGCACTATATGCTCCGTTTACAAATTCGCCCTCCATTTGTGGTAACAGCCATTTATCTAAGTTTTCATTAATAACAAATGCTAAGCCAGCCACCATGATTGGCCAACCATAACGCAACAATTGTTTTAAAACTGTAGTGTCATATTGAAATTTCGCTTTAAAGAAATAAGGTAGTACTAGGACTAATACGACAGTACTTGCTATCAGGTTTGCTATGAATATGTATTCGACATTATTCTCGACACTGAAAAGATTTCTTAAGCTTTCTGAACCATAAGTTGTTGATAGCAGTAATACGTTTAAGGCTACAATAACGAGCACATTTATTAATTTAATAGATGCAAACTTAATTGGTCTACCTGTAACTCTCAAATAAGCAAATGGGATCACTATTAGAGTATCAATAAGTGTTATTCCAACAAGTAACGTGTAAAAATCTGTATTGATTCTTAATGCTTCGGAAATTGGAGTTCTAAACAAGAAGAGTACTATTCCGAAGAAGAAAGTACTTGCAACAATTGTAATCATTGCTGTAGATAACACAGTGTTCTTATCTTTATTTTTACTGAAAAACCTAAAAAAGGAAGTTTCCATCCCGTACGTTAGAATCACATTAAAAAAAGCAGCAACTACATAAAACTCTGTGTTTTCAGAATAATCTTCATTAGGAAGCACATCTGTATGAAGTCGTACCAAGAGAAAATTAATAAGGCGAGGCAATACAATTGCTAAACCATAAATAATTGTGTCTTTAAAAAAAGATTTTAATACGCTCAAGAGTTTTAATTTATTCTGCTAAAAATACGTTTTTAGCAAACGTCAACCAAGGATAGTTATTGCTTGTTTGGTGGCCCATCTTTGTAGTAAATACCTTCATTTTCGATAATATCACTTATTTTGAAGTATTTGGTTTCACCGTTTTCACGATAACTAATCACACATGCTCTATTTGAGATGTCAAAAGGAAAATCCTTTATTGTCTTTAGTGCGTGTCCTTTACTAATTGGATCTCGTTTAACTAACTGACAAACATATTTGCCTTTATCTGGAACAAGTCGTCCTTTTACATTTCTAAAAAAAACGCTATCAATAACGACGTTATTTGCTGGTGTTAGATTTGCAATATGAAAGTTATAGCCTGAGCTACCTATTTTAATTGAACTAGTCCAGTTTTGAAAATAAGCTCTTGAATACTGAATTGGAGCTGTTTTTTCTAGTTTGTATGCATTGGAGCAACCAAAAACTGTAATCAACACAAGAATAAAACAGTAAAATGTAGGTTTTAAAGTATTCATTTTGATTAATATTTGATTTGATTGTTAGTTGTCTTTTATGCCCTCTCTATTAGGAGCACTAGGGTAACTCAAAGGTTCTCTTTGCTGAACATTTGAAATTTTATAATACAACGTTTTATCGTCTTTTATATAACTAACAACACATTCGTTATCTTTTAATTCAAATGGGATTACTTCTGTCTTTTGAGGTAATTGATTATCATATTCTTCATTTGAATCGCTACTAATTACAATATCTTTAGGTTGATTGAATTCGGTTTTAAA
>CAJQOA010000084.1 GCA_905479815.1 uncultured Psychroserpens sp. | reverse complement strand
ATTAATGACCCATCTTCATCTAAAGGTTCAGCTTTAAAGTATAATCCTCTGAAGTAATTATTGAAATTGTTAGAATTACTTAAGGTAGTATTACCCTCTTGACTTAATATTTTTTCTTGCCAATATGCAATGTCAGCTGCGTTTTCAGGAATATTGTTTTTGTAAGCTAACCTAATTGCTGGAGGTAATCTTTGAGTAACTGTTGCCTCTGTTTCATTACCGTCTGTTAAAATAATTCCTTTATTCGATATTTCTAATACATCAATTTCATGAATAAGCCTACCTTCTAGATCGGCATTATTTATTTGTTCTGAATTTGATGCAGATTTGTCAGAAAAATAGGATTGCGGAGTGTCAAAATCTGAAGTAGGATCAAAATTTCTTAGAAAATAATTATTTTCAAAAACACTTAGTTTTATGGGCTTGTAATTATCACTTCTGGGGATTATTGAGTCTAATTGATAATTAATTGCATTATCTTCATTTAGTCCTAAATTACTACTAAAATATGGTATTGTTATTACTACAGAATCCAATATAATTCCTTCTCCAAAAGTTGGGTTTAAAAGTGAAGTGTTTACTTGTGTAACAATACTAGCACTAGTCCTTCCGTAGGTTGGGTCGTTGTATACTCCCAACATACCAACAGGCAGTCCATTAGTTTGAACAGGGCCTAACGCATCAGTATATGAGATTACATTATATTGTTCAGAGGTTGTATTAAAATTAGTTGCGGTCTCTTCATTTATAATATCAGAGTCAATACTTGCAAAATCTTTATCACAGGCAATAATTGAAAATGCAACTACTGATAATATTAGAGTGCTTTTTAAAGCTTTTTTTAATAATTTCATAGGTAATTTTTACTATTGTAAAACACTGTTAGTGTAAAATTCAGTGTAAGGCTCTGCAAATTCTTCTGGTGAATAATAATCTAGTTTTGGTTTGTCAGTTGCATCGATATAATCGTCTAATTCTTTTTCTAATTCTTTAGATCCTTTTATTATAGCGTCAGAATTATCAATCGCTAATTTCATTAGATTATTATAGTTAGGTTTTTCTAGTAATTTAATGGCATCACCATCTAATCCGTCGAAACCTACCTTCTTAATCATGGTTTTATCTAACATGCCCTCAAAGTTTTGATTATATACCGAAGTCACAATTTTACTTTCTGTAAATAAAGGCTCATTCTTGTAGAATTCTTTTAGGTATAATGGTAATAAAGAGGCTAGCCATCCATTAACATGTATAATGTCTGGTGACCAGTTTAATTTTTTTACGGTTTCAATAACACCTTTAGCAAAGAAGATTGCACGTTCGTCATTATCATTAAATAGCTTTCCATCTTCGTCAGTCAATGTTGCTTTTCTTTTGAAATACTCTTCGTTATCTATAAAGTATACTTGTATTCTTTCCTTAGGAATAGAAGCCACCTTGATAATTAAAGGCATGTCTAAGTCATTGATAACTAGATTAATACCTGATAAGCGAATAACTTCATGAAGTTGATGTCTTCTTTCATTTATGTTTCCATAACGAGGCATAAATATACGTATTTGCCCTCCTTGTTTGTTTACCATTTTTGGAGCTTCAAATGACATTGAAGAAATCTCAGTTTCTGGTAAATATGGTACAACCTCAGATGATACATACAATATTCTCTTATCTTTCATAAATCTTTCGTTTTGTAATTAAATGTAAAAAACATGCAAAATTACAAAAATTTATGCAGATTGTCAGTAAAATATTAAGTTTGCAGGCTGTTAAACTTTTGTTATTGTATGAAAATTTTTAAAAATAAAATAGACTTAATCGCTTATGTCGATACATTAAAGTCTGAAAAGAAAACACTTGGTTTTGTTCCTACAATGGGTGCATTGCATCAAGGGCATGCGTCTTTAATAATCAAAGGGTTAGATCAAAATGATTATGTAGCGGTAAGTGTTTTTGTAAACCCTACACAATTTGATAACCAAGAAGATTTAGTAAAATATCCTAGAACTTTGGATAGCGATGTTGAGTTGCTTTCGACGATTTCCGAAGAGAGAATTATAGTTTATGCCCCAACAGTTGACGATATATATGGCGATAATGTAATATCTACGTCTTTTTCTTATGATGGATTAGAACATGAAATGGAAGGACGTTTTAGAGATGGTCACTTTGATGGCGTTGGTACAATTGTAAAGCGACTTTTTGAAATTGTAAGACCTAATAAGGCTTATTTTGGAGAAAAAGATTTTCAACAGCTCATGATTGTTAAAAAGCTGGTTGAGAAACATAATATGCCTGTAAAAGTTGTTGGTTGCAAAATACATAGAGCTAAAGATGGTTTAGCTATGAGTTCTCGTAATGCTAGATTAAAAGAAGCGTATCGAGAAGCAGCTCCTTTTATATTTAAAACCTTAAAAATAGCCAAAGAAAAATTTGGCACAAAAAGTGCTAATAAAGTTACAGAGTGGGTGATTAAACAATTTGCTAAACATGACTTATTAACGTTAGAATATTTTATAATAGCAGATATAAAAACTCTAAAAACAGTTTCACGAAAATCAAATCAAAAATCATATAGGGCATTTATTGCTGTATATGCAGATGATATTAGACTTATTGATAATATCGCACTAAATTAATTATCTTTGCCCTATGCAAATTCAAGTAGTAAAATCTAAAATACACCGAGTAAAAGTTACTGGTGCTAAGCTAAATTACATTGGTAGTATTACTATTGATGAAGATTTAATGGAAGCAGCAAACATTATTCAAGGTGAGAAAGTTCAAATTGTCAACAACGATAATGGAGAACGCTTAGAAACATATTGTATTCCTGGACCACGAAATAGTGGTGAGATTACTTTAAATGGAGCAGCTGCGCGTAAAGTAGCAGTTGGTGATACACTTATATTAATCACTTACGCGTTTATGGATATAGAAGACGCTAAAGTCTTTAAACCTTCACTTGTGTTTCCAAATGAAGCAAATAATCTCTTAAAATAATCTTTTGAGCCCTAAGTTTAAAAAACGTCTAAGTTTAATTATTCCGCTAATTCTAGCAGTTTTTTTTGGATGGTATACGTTTTCTAAACTGCCAGTTTCTACAATAATTCCTTTCGTTAAATCAGCAAATTATTGGTGGATAGGTTTGGGAGTCTTTTTTGGATTATTAAGTCACTTATCTAGAGCATATCGTTGGAAGTATCTTTTAGAGCCAATGGGTTACCAAATAAAATTGCCGAATAGTATCATGGCCGTTTTTATCACTTACTTAGCTAATTATGGAATTCCAAGATCTGGAGAAGTTTTAAGAGCTGCTGTACTTACAACCTATGAAGATGTTCCTTTTGAAAAGAGCTTTGGGACTATAGTAGCTGAACGAATGGCAGACTTGTTAGTGATGTTAGGTATTATAACAATCACATTGATTTTAGAATTTGATTTCATTGTAGAACTGCTTCAAAAATCTTTTCAGCCTAAAAAGTTAATGTTGTTGGTTGCAGCTGGGATTATTTTAATTGCCTTAGTTGTATTATCTATAAAAAGAAGTACATCTAAATTTGCTATAAAAGTCAAAACGTTTCTTAAGGGTTTAATAGAAGGCATGATGAGTATTTTTAAGATGAAGCATAAGTGGGCTTTTATCGCTCATACCTTGTTTATTTGGGGTATGTATATTTTGATGTTTTATGTGACAACTTTTGCACTTCCAGATTTGACCAATGTAAGTATTGGCGCAATATTGGTAGCATTTATTTCTGCTAGTTTTACCATAGCAGCAACTAATGGCGGTATTTTTGTCTATCCAGCGGCAGTTATGGCGGCATTTACAGTGTTTGGAATTGCAAAAGACCCAAGTTTTGCTTTTGGTTGGATAATGTGGTCATCACAGACGATTATGATTATAATTGCTGGAAGTTTATCGTTTATATATTTGCCAATTTATAATAGAATTAAATAATTTTTTACCTTGCTTCATTATTAAACTTTGCTTGTCATGAATAAAATAGTAGTATTAATATGTTTTGGTCTCTTTTTTCAAACTGCGACTTCTCAAGTCATTTATGAGACAATTGAGTCTTCTAAACTTGGAGAATCCAGAGAGATTAAAATTCAATTACCAAGAAATTACGACCCTGAAGGTGATATTTTATACCCATTAGTAGTTGTATTAGATGGTGATTATTTATTTGAACCTATTAGCGGTAATTCTGATTATCACTCTTATTGGGGAGATATGCCAAAATCTATAGTCATTGGGATTAATCAAGCAAAAAAGAGAGATGCAGATTTGTCTTTTAGTGATACTACGTATTTTCCTTCTGATGAAGGCGGTTCTCAATTTTTTGAATTTATTGGTATGGAATTAATACCATATATCAATGAGAATTATTTGACTTCAAATTTTAGAATTGTAGTTGGACATGATCAAAGCGCTAATTTTATTAATTATTGGTTATTTAAAGACAAACCTTTGTTTAGAGGCTATATTGCTTTTAGTCCAGATTTATCACCAGAAATGGTAAACCGTTTACAAGAAAAACTCTCTATTACTACAGAGGATACATTTTACTATTTGGCTACTGCAGATAATGATGTTAAAGGGCTAAGAGATGCAATAATAGCCTGCAATACAGCATTAAGCTCTATAGAGAATCCTAAATTGCATTATAGATTTGATGATTTCACAGATGCAGATCATTATTCACTTGTAGGCCTTGGTATCCCAAAAGCCATTAATGAAATTTTTGGTTTATATAAGCCAATTAATAAGCAAGAGTATAAAGAAAAAGTGCTTACTTATGAAGAAGGCCCTTTTGCATATTTGATGAAAAAATATGATGATATTGAGTTCTTCTATGGGTTTGAAAAGAAAGTAGTTGAAAATGATCTTAGAGCTATACTAGCAGCAGCGAAGAAAAAAGACGACATTGATTCAATGAAAAGCTTATCTAAACTCGCTAAAAAAGAATATCCAGAATCAATGATAAGTGCATACTATTCTGGGTTATACCAAGAAATGAATGGAAATGATAGACGTGCTCTAGTAGAGTATCAATCAGGCTTGCTATTAGAAGAATCTGAGTTCATAAATAAAGATATGCTTCTAGATAAAATTTATGATCTTCAAGAGTAATATTTAATTAATTTATGCATTTCATCGAATAAATTAGTATTTCAGCTTATTTTAGGTATATTTACAGTCCCCAAATTAAAACCTACTTAAGATGAAGAAAACCCTACTTTTTATCTTCTCAATGATGTTTTGTGCGCAAACCTATGCGCAAGTAACCTTTGAGAAATTCGAATCCCGTAAGCTAAACTCAACAAGAGAGCTTAAAATTAAACTTCCAGATAATTACGATCCAGATTCAGATTTAAAACATCCTGTAATTATAGTTTTTGATGCAGAATATTTATTTGAACCAGTATCTGGTCAAGTAAGCTACCAAACCTATTTTGATGAAATGCCAAAATCAATTATTGTTGGTGTAGTTCAAGGTAAAGAACGTTTTTATGATAGTTATTTTGATGAGGTTTCTGGACTTCCGTTTGAATCAGGTGACCGTTTCTATAAATTTATTGATCAAGAATTAATACCCTACATAGATTCTAAATATAATACCAGTAAATTCAAAGTGGCAGTTGGTCACGATTTGATGGGTAACTTTATAAATTCATTTTTATTTCAAGACACACCAATTTTTCAAGCTTACATAAATCTAAGCCCAGATTTTAAAGGGACGATGAGTCAAAATGTGGCAACGCGATTAGAGTGGTTAGAGAATGATGTTTTTTATTACATGGCAACAGCAAATGGAGATATTAAACCCATAAGAGATAGAATTAGACAAACAAACGAAGACTTAAAAGTATTAGATAATCAAAACTTAACGTATTACTTTGATGAACTAGTTGGTGATTCTCATTATACATTGGTAACTGGAGCTTTATCTAAAGCGCTAGATAGAATTTTCGAATTATATAAACCTCTTGATGAAAAAGAACTAAAAGAAAAGGCATTTCCTTATGAAGGTACACTAGATGATTATATCGTAGATCGCTATGAGCGCATTGATGATCTCTTTGGGATTTTTAAGCCTATTTCCGAAGAAGAATTAAAAGATTTAATTGCAATTGCAGATCAGAGAGAAGATATAGAATCTGTCTATAGAATTGGAAAACTAGCCAATAAATTGAATCCAAGCTCATCGTTTGGAACCTACCATATGGCGCTTCATGCTGAGAAATTAGGTAAAACTAAAAAGGCACTAAAATTATACGAGTCTGCGCTAACTTTAGATGACATGGCTCATATTAATAAAGAATTTATAATGGCTCACGTTGAGGATTTGAAATTCGTAGAGGATGATACAGAAACTGAAGACGAAGATGATGAAGAAAACTAAACTAAGTATTTATTCAACAGACTACGTTTTTGTGCACTTGTTTCACAAAGCTAAAGGGTTTTTTATGACAAATTTAAAATCAAAACGCGTGGTGCTCAAATTTCTTACGGCAATAAGTTTGTTTAAGGATATCAATTAAAATATCTTAATTTAGCTGAAATTTTAACTACGGAAGACTTTTTCCGAAGACAAAAATATGGCTAAACTTAAAACTACTTTTTTTTGCCAAAACTGTGGCACTCAATACTCTAAATGGCAAGGTCAATGTACTGCTTGCAAAGAATGGAATACAATCACTGAAGAGGTCATTCAAAAACCTGAAAAAAGTGATTGGAAAACACCTGCTAACACTTCAAAAAGAGCTTCAAGACCACTTCTAATAAATGAGATAGATACCTCAAAAGAAGCAAGATTAAATACCATGGACGAAGAGTTTAATCGTGTCCTTGGAGGCGGTTTAGTTCCTGGTTCATTAACACTTTTAGGTGGAGAACCTGGAATTGGAAAAAGCACATTATTACTTCAAATCTCATTAAAATTACCATACAAGACTTTGTACGTTTCTGGAGAAGAAAGCCAGAAACAAATAAAAATGCGAGCCGAGCGCATAAACCCGAGCACAAACAATTGTTACATTCTTACCGAAACTAAAACTCAAAACATATTCAAGCAAATTGAAGGATTACAGCCAGACATTGTAGTTATAGATTCAATTCAAACACTTCATAGTGATTATATAGAGTCCTCATCTGGTAGTATTTCTCAAGTAAAAGAATGTACAACAGAGCTTATTAAATTTGCAAAAGAAACAGCTACACCAGTTATTTTAATTGGCCATATCACAAAAGACGGTAACATTGCTGGGCCAAAAATATTGGAACACATGGTGGATACCGTATTGCAATTTGAAGGTGATCGTAATCATGTGTTTAGAATTTTGCGTGCCAATAAAAATCGTTTTGGATCTACAAATGAATTGGGCATTTATGAAATGCAAGGTTCTGGTCTAAGAGAAGTTTCTAATCCATCAGAAATATTAATTTCCCAAAAAGATGAAGACTTATCTGGTAATGCTATTGCGGCCACTTTAGAAGGTATGCGTCCATTAATGATAGAAGTGCAAGCATTGGTTAGCACTGCGGTTTATGGAACACCACAGCGAAGCGCAACAGGTTTTAATGCAAAACGTCTCAATATGCTGTTGGCAGTTTTAGAAAAACGTGCAGGCTTTCGTTTAGGAGCAAAAGATGTCTTTTTAAATATTACAGGAGGAATTACAGTTGATGATCCAGCAATAGATTTGGCTGTTGTTGCAGCAATATTGTCTTCAAATGAGGATGTAGCTTTGCAAAAGGATTTTTGTTTTGCTGCGGAAATTGGCTTGTCTGGAGAGGTTCGCCCTGTTCAACGTGTAGAACAACGTATTCTAGAGGCTGAAAAATTAGGATTTTCAACCATTTTTGTATCTAAATACAATAAGATTTCTTTAAAAAACACAACAATAAAAATTCAATTGATATCTAAGATTGAGGATGTTGTTGATTTGATAATTTAAATTATCTTAAAACAGCATGTTTTTAAACGATGTTATCTGTTTTTTGTATTATTGAACATACGCTTTGTCGAATAAAAAGTACATTTTAACCGATTTATTGTTGATTTTTCTTGTCGGTTTTATTGCAAAGGTGTATTTTTGGTCATTATAAATACATTACTCCCCTCAGATTACAAAAATCCATTTGACTAAAAAATTATATTGAAGTGCATAATTAATATAGCCCCAAAGCTATTAATATATTATGTTATGAATATAAAATTACAATACGCATTTATAATTTTAATGCTTTCATTAACTCCAAAGTTTTTGTTTGCACAAGGTTTAGTGAATTGCCCTCCATTACCAGGTGCCGCTGCGCCAGAAGCTGATGCTGTAAGCTGGGTAAAAGACGGCGTTAGAATATTTGCTATTGGCAACAACACAAACGGTTTAGGATATCAAGAATCGGGTTTTCAAGACGAAGTTTTAGGAAATGGACAGACACTAACTGTATTAAACGGTTCAAGTGATTATAGTTTCCCGTCTAGTTCTTCTACACCTGGATCTGCAAATACGAGTGTAGGTACATTTGCAAATGGTACATTAGATTTTTACGGTAATTATTATAGAAGGACAGCTTCACCAGAAATATCTCAATTTAGAGTTACTACTGCAGGAGGTTTTATTTCTGGAAATTCTGGTCACGGTGTTTATATTTATCCAGAAACAGGAGCTCAAACAGGTGACTATTATACAGTAAATATTAATTTCACAAATCCTGTGAGTGCTTTCAGTTTTGATCTTATAGATATTTTTGACACGACTGGAAATGGATCTGAATCTAGCTATGAAATTTACATAGATGGAGATTTAGTAGCTAAATTTCATGGGCCGTTTTTAGGAGATGACCAAGTAGGAACTCTAGAGCTTTTAGACAGTGATGATAATTTGAAAGCGACATTCATTGGTGGACAAAATATAGAAAACACTTTTGGGTTTACAACAGATAACCCAGTAAGTCAAGTTTCTGTAAAACATATTGTAGTATCTGGCGGACTTCTTATAGATTCGCATGAGCCACATGGCTTTGATACTTTTGCATATAGTTCTCCATGTGAAGTAGATTCATGCGATGCTTCTATTTCAGGTTATTTAGATACAGATAACGACAATATTGCAGATACATGCGATTTAGATGATGATAACGATGGTATACCAGATGAAATAGAATTAGGATGTTCTCCTAGCTTCATCGATATAGCACAAACTTTTAGTGAATCGTCTAGCCCAGGATCTACAATTAATGATCTTTATCCTAATGAAGGTGTTGATATAGACTTTACTTATGAATTGGAAGGTGCAGCTAATTGGGGTTTTGGTGTGAGAAGTGTAAGTGTTGCAGGCGTTACAGGTAAATACATTGATACTCAGGTGAAAGATTCTAATTTTGATAATGGTGATGTAGCTGTATATACTTTTAATTTTTCTGAAACCGTTTACAACCTATCATTCAAAATGGGAGGTTTTGATAATGAAGATCGAGCAGATTTAGTAGCTAGTAATAATGGCGTAAATGTGCCAATTGAGATTTCAGATATTAATTTAAGTAATGGTTTTATTTATGAGCAAACAATAGTAGATTCTAATGGCTCAAGTGGAAATGCACCATCAAATAGTGTTCAAATAAATGTTAATGGTGCTGTAGATAATGTAACCATAACGATTGCAAAAAATGATGGAGAATCAGCTAACGCAACTGTTCAAATTTATGAACTCATGTATTGTTCTGGTATTAACTCTGATTCAGATGGGATTCCTAATCATTTAGATATTGATG
>CAJQOA010000083.1 GCA_905479815.1 uncultured Psychroserpens sp. | reverse complement strand
AATAGCTGACATTACAAACATTAAAACACTGCCTAAAATCACCCAAATTGCAAATTGTGTAATTCCTGCTAGAGACGTCCCTATGATTTTACCCATCATCAATTGTATTGGTTTTACTGACGAAATGATGACTTCAATTATCCTACTAGTTTTTTCTTCGATGACACTTCGCATGATCATATTTCCGTAGATAATTATAAACATAAACAATAGGTAACCTGCCGCTCCACCAAAAGCTAATTTTAAATAGCTATCAATTTTAGACGTTTTTTCACCTGTAAATGTTTCTTGTGCAATTGTTATACTTGTTTTAGAAGCTTCAATTTTTTCAAGATCAACTCCATCATTAAACAACTTAGTATCTGATAATTTTTTTTCAATTTTCTCTTCTAAACTAGACATAATACCTATGGAAGGAGACTCATCTGAGAAGAATTGCACACTAGATAAAACGTTTGTAGTATCCTTACTCTTTTCTATGAAAAGCAATCCAAAATCTTCTTTAGCTTTTGTAAGTTCTTTTGCTGTCTCTAGACTTGTATCAGTTAAAATAGTATATGTAGTATGTTCTGTATTTACAAACACATCACTTAATACTCCTGTTTCATCTAATACAGCAATAGTTCGCTCTTTGTCATTATTTAATTGAGACAGGTAAGCGACAACAGCAAATAAAGCGACCATAATTAATGGGCTCACAAACGTCATTATAATAAACGATTTGTTCTTCACCTTTGTACGGTACTCTCTTTTTATTATGAGTGGTAAATGGTTCATTTTAGTTGTTCTTTACAGTTTGAATAAAAATATCACTTGCGCTTGGAATCACTTCGACGAAATGATGTACTTCTGCTTTAGATGTTAGAAATGACAAGAGGTCATTAGAAGTATCTGTTGCGTTAAGTTTAATGTTTAGTTTAACGTCATCATTAAGGTTTCTGAACGTCGCTGGGAATACTTCAAACTTTTCTTTTATAATTTTTGTTACTTCATCAACTCTATCTGTTTGCAAACCTACTTCAAACGTATTGGTCTTGAATTGACGTTTAATATCTGTCAATTTACCATCTAATACTTTGTTAGATTTATGAATTAAAGCAATATGATCACACAACTCTTCTACTGATTCCATACGATGTGTAGAAAAAATAACAGTTGCGCCTTCATCTCTAAGCAGAAGAATTTCATCTTTAATCAAATTAGCATTAATAGGATCAAACCCAGAAAATGGTTCATCAAAAATCAATAATTTAGGTTGATGTAAAACCGTTACTATAAATTGGATTTTTTGCGCTTGTCCTTTACTAAGTTCTTGTATTTTTTTATTCCACCAATCCCCAATTTCTAGTTTATCAAACCAGTATTTCAAACGTTGCTTAGCCTCTGTTTTTGTCAACCCTTTAAGTTGCGCAAGGTATAAGGCTTGTTCACCAACTTTCATTGATTTGTATAGCCCACGTTCTTCTGGCAAATACCCAATATTTCGTATATGTTCAGGGTTTAATGGTTCACCATCCAATAAAACACGACCAGTATCTGGCATTGTAATTTGATTGATTATTCTAATAAGGGTTGTTTTTCCCGCACCATTTGGACCTAACAATCCAAAAATACTTCCTTTCGGCACTGAAATAGAGACATCGTTAAGCGCTCTAAAATCTCCGAAGTTCTTAGATACCGAATCAGCGACTAATAGGTCATTCATATGTAATGTTTAATTTGGTTGGTTTTAATAACAGTAAAGATAAAAATGTTAACGACGTAAAGTATGCTTATCTGCTTATATTTTTAGCTATACTAACATAAAGCAGTAAAAAAAAGAAGTGTTTAAATTAAAAAATCACTACAACTTTTATAAAAAAACAAAACCCACCCTCAAATCTAATTAAGGATGGGAAAAAATTGCTATGAAAAAGAAAAATTACCACTAATCGAAATTAGTGATAAATCAAATATAGTGTTTTTTATTAAAAACTGTCTTTTTTATGAAAACATATCTTTTACTTTTTCAAAAAACGACTTATCTGAGCTTTCTGGTTTAGGATCAAAGTGCTCATCATTTTTCATGTTTTCAAAAAATTGCTTTTGCTCTTTGTTTAATGTTTTAGGTGTCCAAACGTTAACATGTACTAATAAATCTCCACTTCCGTAGCCATTAATACTTGGAATTCCTTTTCCTCGTAAGCGTAAGATTTTACCAGATTGCACTCCAGCATCTACCTTAATTCTCACAGCACCAGTTACGGTATCAATCTCTTTTGATGTCCCTAATACAGCATCTGGCAAACTCACATACATATCATAATGCAAGTTATCGCCTTCACGCTTTAAAGTGTCATGTTCTTTTTCTTCTATAACGACTAATAAATCTCCAGAAATACCATTTCCTGGTGCTTCATTACCTTTACCAGTAACTTTAAGTTGCATAGAATCTACAACACCTGCAGGTATTTTTACAGATACTGTTTCCTCTTGCACTTTTAATCCTTGTCCATCAGCATCAGATGGTTTTTTATCAATACTCTGTCCTGCTCCACCACAAGTTGGACAAGCAGATGCGGTTTGCATACGACCTAAAATAGTATTAGTGACTCTAGTGACTTGGCCTTGACCATTACACGTTGCACATGTTTTGTATGTTGTACCTGGCGCTTGGACCTTGCGTTTTACTTTTATCTTTTTCTCAACACCATTGGCAATTTCCTCTAAAGTTAAAGACACTCTAATTCTCAAGTTGCTTCCTTTAACGCGTCTTTGGCCTCCACCAAAACCGCCTCCAAAACCAGAGAATCCACCTCCACCTCCACCAAAAATATCACCGAACTGGCTAAATATGTCATCCATATTCATACCACCTCCTCTACCACCACCAAATCCACCAGAACCATCAAAGGCTTGGTGACCAAATTGGTCGTAACGTGATTTTTTATCAGCATCACTTAAAATCTCATAAGCTTCTGCAGCTTCTTTAAATTTAGCTTCTGCTGTTGCATCATCTGGATTTTTATCTGGATGAAATTTAATAGCCATCTTGCGATATGCTTTTTTAATTTCTGCAGGAGATGCACTTTTAGTAACACCTAGTATTTCGTAATAATCTCTTTTTGCCATGCTTATGTGCTTAACCATTTCCGAGGAAACAATTTTTATTTTTTAATTATTGTCCGATTACAACTTTAGGAAAACGAATAACTTTCTCTCCTAGTTTATATCCTTTTTCAACAACATCAATAATTTTACCTTTCAAATCATCTGTTGGTGCAGGTATTTGAGTGATTGCTTCGTGATTATCCGCATTAAATACATCACCTTGACGTACTTCAATTTTAGATAGGCCTTTTTTCTCCAAAGTTGTTAATAGCTTATTGTAAATTAATAAGACTCCTTTTCTTAATTCTTCGGCTTCTTTATCGTCTTCTATGTGCAATAAAGCGCGCTCAAAATCATCAAGAACTGGCAGTAAAGAGACAATAACCTCCTCGCTCGCAGTTTTGAATAAATCTATACGCTCTTTCGTTGTACGTTTTTTGTAGTTTTCAAATTCTGCAAAAAGACGCATAAACTTATCTTTCTCTTTTGCTAAATCTGTTGTAAGCTGTTCTTCTACTGTTAATTCTTCTACTTGAGAATCATCAATAGTATTATTTATATCGTCTTGAACCTGTGGCTCTTCTACGGTTTGATTTTTATCTTTTTTACTCATTTTTTTTGATAATTTTTATAAATCTTCGATTTAAAGATGGCAAAAGTACTGCCATTATTATTAAAATGTCAAAATGTCATCAAAATATTTTCTTCGGAATTGCAGAAGCCTTAAGCAATGTGTATTTTTGTTTGAATTAAACACTTAAAACAAAACAGAATATGAGAACTATGTCATTAAAATTTTCAATGATTTTAGCTATTGCAATTGCTTTTACAAGTTGTAAAGATAAAGCTGCAGAAGCTAACACAAGTGATGCCGAAGCTGCTGCGGTTAGCGAAAGCACATCACAAAAATACACAGCTAACGTTGGAGAATCTACAATAGAATGGAAAGGTTTCAAACCAACAGGAACACATAATGGAACTATCAATATAGAAAGCGGCATCTTTAAAACAGACGACGGTAAATTACAAAGTGGTACTTTTTTAATTGATATGACATCAATTACAGTAACAGATCTTGAATCTGGTGATGGTAAAGAAAGTTTAGAATCACATTTAAAAGGAACTGTTGAAGGTAAGGAAGATCACTTTTTTGATACTGCTAAATTCCCAAGTGCTGCATTTGAAATCACAGGAACTGAAGCTTTAGCTGCAGGAAAAACTAGACTTTCTGGTAACTTAGCTATTAAAGGTCAAAAGCATAACATATCATTCCCAGTAACGATCACTAATACTAATGACATGATGACTATCCAGAGTGAAGCATTCACAATTGATAGAACACAATGGGGAGTTAATTACGGATCAAAATCTGTTTTTGATGATCTTGGTGACAAGTTTGTTAATGATGATATAGAATTAAAAATCATGATTGTTG
>CAJQOA010000082.1 GCA_905479815.1 uncultured Psychroserpens sp. | reverse complement strand
CCAGATCATTTTGTTGCCGTTATTAAACCAGGTAGAATTTTGTTTGAAGTAGGTGGAGTATCTATGGAAGTTGCAAAAGAAGCTTTACGTTTAGCAGCACAAAAACTTCCTGTAAAAACGAAGTTTGTGATCGCAAGAGATTTTGATTATAACGTATAATTCTATATAAAATGAAACAATCAGAAATTAAAGAATTATCCATAACTGACTTAAGAGAGCAGTTGGGTACGTTGCAAAAAAATTATACCGATCTTAAGATGGCTCACGCCATAACTCCAATGGAAAACCCATTGCAGTTAAGAAGCTTAAGAAGATCTGTAGCAAGAATTGCAACAGAATTAACTAAAAGAGAATTACAATAATTCTAGTCAATTTTAAAGATGGAAAAAAGAAATCTTAGAAAAGAGAGAATAGGTGTTGTATCTAGTAACAAAATGGAGAAGTCTATCGTTGTTGCTGAGGTAAAAAGAGTAAAACACCCAATGTACGGTAAGTTCGTTTTAAAAACGAAGAAGTATGTTGCGCATGACGAAAAGAATGATTGCAACGAAGGAGATACAGTTAGGATTATGGAAACTAAGCCTATGAGTAAATCTAAACGTTGGAGATTAGTAGAAATCCTAGAAAGAGCTAAATAATTATGTTACAGACAGAATCAAGATTAAAAGTCGCAGATAACACTGGAGCAAAAGAAGTTTTAGTGATTAGAGTTTTAGGAGGAACAAGAAAGCGTTATGCTAGAGTTGGAGATAAAATTGTTGTTACTGTAAAGTCAGCAACTCCAAACGGAACAGTGAAAAAAGGACAAGTTTCTAGAGCTGTTGTTGTTCGTACTAAAAAAGAAGTTAGACGTAAAGACGGATCTTATATCAGATTTGATGATAATGCTTGTGTACTTTTAAATCCTACAGAGGAAATGAGAGGAACACGTGTATTCGGTCCTGTTGCTCGTGAGCTTCGTGATAAGCAATTTATGAAAATAGTATCATTAGCACCAGAAGTGCTTTAAAAAAGAGATAAGATGAAGAAATTTAAACTTAAATCAGGAGATACTGTAAGAGTAATTGCAGGAGATCATAAAGGATCAGAAGGTAAAATTTTACAAATTCTTAAAGAAAAGGATAGAGTATTAGTTGAAGGTGTTAATATGGTTTCAAAACACACAAAACCAAGTGCTCAAAGCCCTCAAGGAGGAATTGTAAAGAAAGAAGCTTCGCTTCACGTTTCTAATCTTCTATTAATAGAAGATGGAACTGTTGTAAGAGTTGGTTATAAAGTTGATGGAGATACGAAAACAAGAATCTCTAAAAAAACTAAAAAATAATATAATCATGAGTTATATACCAAGATTAAAAGGAGAATATAAGAGTCGTGTAGTCACTGCTCTTACTGAAGAATTCAGTTATAGTAACATAATGCAAGTGCCTAAATTACAAAAGATAGTTGTAAGTAAAGGTGTTGGTGCTGCTATTGCTGATAAGAAATTAATTGATTATGCTGTTGAAGAATTGTCAAGCATTACTGGTCAAAAAGCTGTATCTACATTTTCTAAGAAAGATGTTGCTGCATTTAAATTACGTAAAGGAATGCCAATTGGTGTTAAAGTAACTTTACGTGGAGATAAAATGTACGAATTCTTAGATCGTTTGATTACTGCTTCTTTACCACGTGTTAGAGATTTTAACGGTATCAAAGCTAATGGATTTGATGGAAGAGGTAATTACAATTTAGGGATTACTGAACAAATCATTTACCCAGAAATCAATATTGACAAAGTTCACAAAATTGGTGGAATGGATATTACTTTTGTAACATCTGCACCAACTGATAAAGAAGCAAAATCTTTATTAACTGAATTAGGTTTACCATTTAAAAAAAATTAAGACATGGCTAAAGAATCAATGAAAGCCCGTGAGGTTAAAAGAGCAAAAGTTGTAGCTAAATACGCAGAGAAAAGAAAAGCTTTAAAAGAAGCTGGAGATTACGAAGCGTTACAGAAGTTACCAAAAAATGCTTCTCCAGTACGTATGCACAACAGATGTAAACTTACAGGAAGACCAAAAGGGTATATGCGTCAATTCGGACTTTCTCGTGTAACATTCAGAGAAATGGCGAATCAAGGCTTAATTCCTGGAGTTAGAAAAGCTAGCTGGTAGGCTAACAAAAATAACTTCAATTTATAAAAATAGAATGTGTATATTTGCACGCTCTATTTTTTTGAGTAAAAGAATATTAACTGATTTCAGGTTTAGTTTTCACAGCTTTTTGCTGTAAAAAAATAAGTAAACTAAATACCAAAATCGCAATTTAACTATATGTATACAGATCCAATCGCAGATTATCTAACAAGAGTTAGAAATGCAATTTCTGCAGGACACAGAGTCGTAGAAATTCCAGCTTCAAATTTGAAGAAGGAAATGACTAAAATTTTGTTTGATCAAGGTTTTATTTTAAGCTACCAATTCAATGACAATTCCGTACAAGGAACTGTTAAAATTGCTTTAAAATATGACAAAGACACAAAAGAGTCAGTAATTAGAAAAATCCAACGTATTAGTACGCCAGGTTTACGTAAGTATGTAAGTGCTACGGAAATGCCTAGAGTATTAAACGGTCTTGGAGTTGCTATTGTTTCAACATCAAAAGGTGTGATGACAAACAAAAAAGCACGTGAAGAGAATGTTGGAGGAGAAGTAATTTGTTACGTTTACTAAAACCTTGAAGAAATGAGTAGAATAGGAAAAAATCCAATTAGCATTCCACAAGGTGTAGAAGTTAATTTAAACGGAACAACAGTAACTGTAAAAGGGAAATTAGGAGAATTATCTCAAGAAATTTCGGAATCTATTACAGTAAAGATAGAAGATGCACAAGTTGTCTTAGACAGAGCATCAGATAGTAAGCCTAATAGAGCTTTACATGGTTTATACCGTTCTTTAATCTTTAATATGGTTGAAGGAGTAAGCAAAGGTTATACGAAAGATTTAGAATTGGTAGGAGTTGGTTATAGAGCTTCAAACCAAGGTCAGAAACTAGATTTAGCATTAGGTTTTTCTCACAATATTGTTCTTGAAATAGCTCCAGAAGTTAAAGTAGAAACAATTTCAGATAAAGGAAAAAACCCAATTATTAAATTATCTTCTTATGATAAGCAATTAGTTGGTCAAGTAGCCGCTAAAATTCGTGGATTCAGAAGCCCAGAGCCTTATAAAGGTAAAGGAGTTAAGTTTGTAGGAGAAATTTTAAGAAGAAAAGCAGGTAAATCTGCATAATTTATAGCATTATAGCATTATGGCATTATCAAAGCTTGAAAGAAGAACTAGAATTAAGCATAGAATTAGAAAAATTGTTAACGGAACAGCATCTAAACCAAGATTATCTGTATACCGAAGCAATAAAGAAATTTATGCTCAAATTGTAGACGATGTTGCAGGAACTACATTAGTAGCTGTATCATCTAGAGATAAAGGAATTGACACTAACTCTAAGGCAGATGCTGCTTTAGCTGTTGGAAAGGCAATCGCAGAGAAAGCTACCAAAGCAGGTGTAGAAACTGTTGCTTTTGATAGAAATGGATATTTATATCACGGAAGAGTTAAGGCATTAGCCGAAGCTGCAAGAGAAGCTGGTTTAAAATTTTAATAAGTTTATTATGTATCAAAAATATAAAAACGTAGAGAGAGTTAAACCAAGCGGTTTAGAGCTTGTAGATAAGTTAGTAGGAGTACAACGTGTTACTAAAGTTACCAAAGGTGGTAGAGCTTTTGGATTTTCTGCAATTGTTGTTGTAGGAGACGGTAACGGAGTTGTTGGAAACGGTTTAGGGAAATCTAAAGATGTTGCATCTGCAATTGCTAAAGCAATTGAAGACGCTAAGAAGAACTTAGTAAGAATACCTATTTTAAACGGAACATTACCTCATGAACAAAAAGGTAAATTTGGTGGAGCAAAGGTTTTTATTAAGCCTGCATCTGCTGGTACCGGGGTTATTGCTGGTGGAGCTGTACGTGCAGTATTAGATTCTGTTGGTGTACACGATGTATTATCAAAATCACAAGGTTCATCGAACCCTCACAATGTTGTAAAAGCAACTTTTGATGCTTTATTACAATTACGTAGTGCAGTAGCAATTGCTAAGCAAAGAGGAGTTTCTTTAGAAAAAGTATTTAACGGATAAATCTAGCAACGATGGCAAAAATTAGAGTTAAACAAGTAAAAAGTAAAATTGGTCGTCTTCAAAGTCAAAAAAGAACTTTGGAAGCACTAGGTTTACGTAAAATGAACCAAGTTGTTGAGCATGAAGCTACACCATCAATTTTGGGAATGGTAAATACAGTTAAACACTTAATTTCTTTTGAAGAAGTTAAATAAGAAATTTATATAAGATGAGTTTACATAACTTAAAACCAGCAGAAGGTTCTATAAAAAGCGGAAAGCGTATAGCTAGAGGTGAAGGATCTGGAAAAGGTGGTACAGCTACAAGAGGACATAATGGTCAAAAATCACGTTCTGGATATTCTAGAAAGATTGGATTTGAAGGAGGGCAAATGCCACTTCAAAGACGTGTGCCTAAGTTTGGTTTCACAAACATAAACCGTAAGGAATATCAAGGAATCAATTTAGACAAATTACAGACTTTAGTAGACAACGGACAAATTACTGATACAGTTGATTTAGACATTTTAATTGCTAATAGATTAGCAGGTAAAAACGACTTAGTAAAAATACTAGGTGGTGGAGAATTAAAAACTAAATTAAACATAACAGTTCATAAATTTACTGCAACAGCAAAAGCCGCTATCGAAGCAGCCGGAGGTGAAGCAGTTACTTTATAAGATATTACGTAAATGATGAATTTTATTAATAAGTTAAAAGACGTTTGGAGTATTGAAGAGTTGAAAAACAAGATTCTTCTTACTATTGGTTTAATTGCAGTATACCGTTTTATGGCGCAAGTTCCTTTACCTGGAATTGATCCATTACAGTTAACTGGATTGAAAGATGGAACTTCAACCGGATTAATGGCTTTATTAAACGCATTTACGGGAGGGGCATTTTCTAGAGCGTCAATTATGGCACTAGGAATTATGCCATACATTTCTGCATCTATTGTAGTTCAGTTAATGGGAATTGCGGTTCCTTATTTACAGAAACTACAAAAAGATGGAGAAAGTGGAAGAAAAAAGATTACACAAATTACAAGATGGTTAACGATTGCAATTACATTATTGCAAGCACCAACTTACATCACTGCAATTAAAACACAATTTGGTTTAGGACCAGAAGCTTTTTTAGTTAGTGGGCCAGCATTTTGGGTTTCATCAATTATCTTACTAACTGCAGGAACAATTTTTGCAATGTGGTTAGGAGAGCGTATTACAGACAAAGGGATTGGTAATGGTATTTCATTATAAATTACTGTAGGTATTATCGCTAACTTTCCAGCAGCATTTTTACAAGAGTTTGTTTCTAAAACAACAAACGCTGGAGCTGGTGGATTTATGATGATTTTGATTGAAGTTATTATGTGGTTTGTAGTTATTCTTTTAACTGTTTTATTAGTGACTGCTGTAAGAAAAATTGCAGTTCAGTATGCTAGAAGAACAGTAGCTGGAGATATTCAAAACGTTGCAGGATCTAGAGATTATATTCCTCTAAAATTAAACGCAGCTGGAGTTATGCCAATTATATTTGCACAAGCAATTATGTTTTTGCCTGTTGCATTGGCGCAAAAATTCCCTGCTTTAAGCAGTTTACAGGATATTAATGGATTATGGTACAATGTTATCTTTGCACTCTTAATTATCATCTTTAGTTTTTTCTATACAGCAATTACTGTTCGTACAGATGAAATGGCACAAGGTTTAAAAAGAAGTGGTGGTTTTATTCCAGGAATACGACCAGGAAAAGATACAGCAGATAGATTAGATTCTGTATTGTCTAGAATAACGTTCCCAGGATCATTATTTTTAGCAGCATTATCAATTTTACCTGCAATAGTAGTTCAGTTTGGAGTACAACAAAGTTGGGCATTGTTTTTTGGAGGGACCTCTTTAATCATTATGGTTGGAGTTGCTATTGACACTTTACAACAAATCAACTCGTATTTATTAAATCGTCATTATGATGGTTTAATGAAAACAGGTAACAGTAATAGAAAATCATCAAAATAATATGGCTAAGCAACCAGCAATTCAACAAGACGGAACAATTACAGAAGCATTATCAAATGCAACGTTTCGTGTAGAATTAGAGAACGGACATATTGTTATTGCACACATTTCTGGTAAGATGCGTATGCATTATATCAAATTATTACCTGGAGACAAGGTAAAATTAGAAATGAGTCCTTATGATTTATCAAAGGCAAGAATTACTTATAGATATTAAATAAAAAACACAAACAGATGAAAGTTAGAGCATCAGTTAAAAAGAGAAGCGCCGACTGCAAGATAGTTCGCAGAAAAGGCAGATTATACGTAATTAATAAACAAAATCCTAGATTTAAACAAAGACAAGGGTAATGGCAAGAATAGCAGGTATTGATATTCCAAAGAATAAAAGAGGAGTTATT
>CAJQOA010000081.1 GCA_905479815.1 uncultured Psychroserpens sp. | reverse complement strand
AGTTCTTTCAATGTCTATAGAGTTGTCAGGATTTAGAATACCTGAAACAATACCATCGCAACCTAGATCTTTACAGGTTTTAATATCTTTTTTAATAATTTCAAACTCATCATCAGTATAGCAGAAGTTCCCGCTTCGTGGTCTGATTAAAATAAACGTTTCAATATCTAATTCATCAATCACTTGTTTAATCAACCCATAACTTGGTGTAATGCCTCCAATAGATAATTCACTACAGAGTTCAATGCGTTTTGCTCCAGCATCTTGAGCGTTTTTTGCAGATTGGTATGAGTTGGCACAAATTTCTAAAAGCATATTAGTTGATTATAATTTCATCAATAAACGTCCAAGCTTTTTGTCCTGCGCCTTGTTTCCCGTCAGGGATGGTTCCATAATTAGTAATCCTAAAACGGATTGTTTTAACCTTAATTTCCATATTCTTTGGTTTTGGAAATGTATAATCCAAATGAATTATATCGTTATTGAGATTATTATTTAACGTGATTTTATTAGTCACTTTAGTTCCATCTTCAAGAACAAATTCTACTGCTATATCATTGGGTGCATAAATCCATTGCCCTTGTCCGTTGTGAAAACGAGTTTTAATAGTATTTAGGTCTATTGCTTCACCCAAATCAATCTCTATTTCAATATCCTCTCCCCAAAAGCCTAGCCATTCTTTATCTCCATAACGCGAGTCACTTCCCGAAATACCATTAATCAAGCCTTCTGGTCCACTTCCAGAATATGATTTATGAGGTGTTTTATTAATGGTTATTTTTTTGCCAACCGCTTTATGATAGTTTATGGTTTCAGAAAAAATGTTGCCAAGGCGTTTTTCAGTGTCAAAAACGGCAGCTTTAATTTTGGTGCTTTTAGTTATTGGTATGGGGTCTTTATAGATGTTAGAAAAAAGATTTACTGGACTTCCATCTAACGTGTAGTATATCGTTTTATCTTCTAATGTTGTAGATAGTTTGTAGTAATTCTTATTGTCTTTGGATATAAGTTCACCTTCAATCTCATATAAATGATTGGCATAATTGATATCTAAAACATCTAGTCGTGTATTAAAATGCTCAACACGTTTTACAAAGTTTGAATAGTCTTTATTCTCATTTTTTGACCAAACCACTTCACTCATAGCAAGTATTCTAGGGAAAGCCATATATTCCACTTGGTCTTCTGTTGGCATGTACTCGGTCCAGATGTTTCCTTGAGCGCCTAAAATATATTTTGTTTCTTCCGCAGATAATTCTTCAGGAATAGGATTAAAACCATACACTTTCTCTAAGGGTAGAAATCCACCAATAGCAGTTGGCTCATCAGGATTTGTAGATTGATAATAATCAAAATAACAATGTGATGTTGGTGTCATTACGACATTGTGTTTTTGTTTTGCAGCTTCAATAGCACCTTTGGTTCCTCGCCAAGACATCACTGTAGCGTTAGGAGCAAGGCCGCCTTCAAGAATTTCATCCCAACCAATAATTTGTTTGCCTTTAGAGTTGAGGTACTTCTCTATACGAGTTATAAAATAGTTTTGAAGTTCATGTTCGTCTTTTAAGCCTTCTTCTTTAATTCTATGTTGACATTGGTTACATGTTTTCCAGTTTGTTTTTGGAGCTTCATCTCCACCAATATGAATGTACTCACTAGGAAAAAGTGTTACAACTTCGTCAAGAACATCTTCAAGAAATTCAAAAGTTTCATCTTTAGAGCAGTAGATGTGTTCAAAAACGCCCCATTTTGTTACAACATCAACTTGTTCTCCAGTGCATCCTAAATTTGGGTAAGCACTAATTGCTGCTTGTGCATGTCCTGGAAGTTCTATTTCTGGGATTACTGTCACGTGTCTTGCTTGCGCATAAGCCACGATGTCTTTAACGTCGTCTTGAGTGTAAAAGCCACCATACCGTTTTCCATCAAATTGATGTGGTTGATCGCTATAATGACCAATCAATGTTTCATCTCTATAAGCCGCAACCTCTTGAAGTTTTGGGTATTTCTTAATTTCAATTCGCCAACCTTGATCTTCGGTTAGATGCCAATGAAAGGTGTTCATTTTTAGCATTGCCAACGCATCAATGTATTGTTTAATAAAATCAACCGAGAACATATGACGACCAACATCTAGGTGCATGCCACGATATTGAAATTGTGGTGCATCTGTAATCGTCATGCATTGGATGCTAGGGTTTTCGTCGGAAAATGAACCGTTTTCAAATTCTGGAGGTAATAATTGACGCAAAGTCTGTACTGCATAAAACGCGCCTTGATCTGTTTTTGCGCTAATTATTATTTTATAAGGTTGAATATCTAGTTGATAACCTTCAGGATTTTCAATGGTGTCGTCTAATTTAAATTCTATATCGTTACTGCCAGTTAATTTGATAGTACGTCCTTCTTCTAGATATTTCCGAAGAAAATCTCCTGAAACTTTAAAGGTATCGTCGTATGAGAGTCCTACAGAGCCATCTAATAAGAAGTAACCTTGGTTAATTGTTTGACTATTTGGAATAGGGATAATTTGCGGAATTTTAGGAACATACTCTTCTGTTTTGCAACTTGATAAAAAGCTGATAAAAACAAAGAGGACTACAATTTTTTTGAATGACATTTTACTATATTAGATGCTTTAAAGATAACTTTTTTTTACTACGATTTTAATGAGCATTCAACAAAAAATAGAAGGTCTTCGTGATGAACTTCGTCAGCATAATTATAACTATTATATATTAGACAATCCTACAATTAGTGATTATGATTTTGATATAAAATTAAAAGAACTTCAATCTCTAGAGGAAGCCCATCCAGAATTTTATGATGCTAATTCGCCAACATTAAGAGTTGGAGGAGAAGTAACTAAAAATTTTAATACGATTGTTCATGAACATCGTATGTACTCTCTAGACAACTCCTATTCTAAAGATGATTTATTGGATTGGGAGAAGCGTATTAAAAAAATGGTTGATGGTGCCATTAATTACACCTGTGAGTTAAAATACGATGGTGCCTCAATTAGTTTGACTTATGAAAACGGAAGTTTATTAAGAGCAGTAACACGAGGCGATGGAACACAAGGTGATGAGGTGACAGCAAACATTAAAACGATTAAATCTGTACCATTACAGTTGAAAGGTGATTTTCCACAAAAATTTGACATTAGAGGAGAAATAATATTACCATTTGAAGGTTTTATTAAAATGAATCAAGAGCGACTTGAAGCAGGAGAGGAGCTTTATAGGAATCCTAGAAATACAGCTTCTGGAAGTTTGAAATTACAGGACAGTGCGGAGGTTGCAAAACGACCTTTAGAATGCTTGTTGTATAGTATAAAAGGAAATAATCTTGATTTTGACACCCAATACCAAAGTTTAGAAAAGGCAAGGCAAATGGGGTTTAAAGTTCCAGATGCTGCAAAAATAGCGACATCTGTAGATGCCATTTTTGAGTTTGTAGAGTATTGGGATGTGCATCGTCATGACTTACCTTATGAAACCGATGGTGTTGTGATTAAAGTCAATAATTTGCAGCAACAAGAAGAATTAGGTTACACTGCAAAAGCACCACGTTGGGCAATGGCTTATAAATTTAAAGCAGAGCAAGTATCAACCCGTTTAAATGAAATTACGTATCAAGTAGGACGTACAGGAGCGATTACGCCTGTTGCTAATCTAGAACCTGTTGAATTAGCAGGAACTACTGTAAAACGAGCATCATTGCATAATGCAGATCAAATTGAAAAATTGGATATTAGAGAAGGTGATGAGGTTTATGTTGAAAAAGGTGGCGAAATTATACCAAAAATTATTAAGGTTGATTTGAGTAAACGTCCAGCAAACTCTCAACCTACTAAATATATTACCCATTGTCCAGAATGTCAAACAGAACTTGAAAGGCAGGAAGGTGATGCAAAACATTATTGTCCTAATTATAATGGATGTAGCGTACAGATTATTGGACGTATCCAACATTATATCTCTAGAAAAGCCATGGATATTGAAGGTTTAGGAGGAGAAACAGTTGCGCTTTTAGTTAATGAAGGATTAATTTCAAACTATTCTGATTTATATACATTGACTAAAGAGCAAGTATTGCCTTTAGAACGAATGGCTGAGAAAAGTGCAGAGAATTTAGTTAACGGTATTTTGGCGTCTAAGCAAATTCCGTTTGAACGTGTTTTGTTTGCTATTGGTATTAGATTTGTTGGAGAAACAGTGGCTAAGAAATTAGCTAAGCACTATAAAAGTATTGATGCTATTGCAAACGCTTCTGCAGAGGATTTGATATCTGTAGATGAAATTGGTGAGCGTATTGCAGAGAGTGTTGTGGAGTTCTTTTCTTCTGAAGACAATAAAATTATTATTGAAAAATTGAGAGGTCATGGTCTTCAATTAGCTATTTCTGCAGAAAAGTTAGCTAACCAAACTGATAAGTTGAAAGGGCAATCTATAGTAGTGTCTGGTGTTTTTGAAATTGTTTCTAGAACAGAACTAAAAAAGTTGATTGAAGATAATGGCGGAAAAGTCTCATCTTCAATATCTTCTAAGACTAGTTTTTTGGTTGCAGGTGATAAAATGGGGCCAAGTAAACTTGCCAAGGCAGAAACACTAGGAGTGCCGATTATTTCAGAAAATGATTTTCTATTAAAATTGAAGTAAAAATCTTACAAAATGATTTATTTTATCGATTAAATACATTTTTATACGTTTATATGTAAAAATTCTATATATTTGTCTCGCTATTAAGTAACAAATTATGAATGTAAGTAAGATTTTAGGAGCTGTACTTATACTGTTGAGTATACTATTTTTAGGGTTACAATCCCTTGGTCAAGAACTTGATGCTTTTGGTGTCAAGGCCTTTGGCATGTCTCTTTTAGTTGTATTGTATTTTTTAGGGAAAAAGAAAAAGCATAGATTATTCATGCTATTCCTGTTAACCTATACAGCAGCAGAAGTTCACAATTATATAACATATAATATGATTCCTCCTGCAGGTTCTACATATGATATGCACTATTTAATTGGAAACACATTTTATATATCAGCATATGTATTTTTAATCTTTAGAATTTTCTCGATAATGAGTTTTAAGAAGGCAGTCTCTAGATTTCCTTTTCAAGCAATGTTGCTTTTTGTATTAGGCATTTTTGTAGCATATATGGTAACAGATTTGTCTGAAGCTGGATTAATTCTTGATTATACACATTCTGTAGAACTAATTTATAATTCAGTTGTAATGTTTTTGGTGTGTTTAGCCTTGATTAATTATATGTATAATGATACTAAGAAATCAATGAATTTGCTCATTGGTTCGATATTTATAATATTTTCTGAGGTCACTCAAATAGCATACTTTTATGTCTCAGACTTAGATAATACTCTAAATGTGACCTATTCTTTCTTTTTAGTTGTAGCGTTTGTCTTCTTTTATATTCAATCCAAGTTAACTGTAGAGTATAATCCTGTTTATGAACAACATCAAGAATTAAAAGTTTAATTTCTTGCCAATTATCGGTATATCTTTTCTGTAAAGAAATAGAACAACTAGTGATACTAAAAAAGTCACTAAAGCTGTATAGAACAAAACACCACCATCGTCTTTTATTTCAATACCTAATTGAGTTAGATGCATCATTATTGCTCCACCAATGATCCCTAGTGTGAGCGTAGCTCCCATCCAGGCAGTTTTTCTAAAAAGTAATAAAATACCAGCTATCAATTCTGCAATACCAATACCAATTCTTCCTATAGGTTCTAATCCTACTTGAGTAAAAATATAGACACTATCTGGGTGAGCAGAAAATTTAAAGCGTAGTGTTTGAATTAAAATTGCAGCAATAATTAATCTTAAAATAAATGGTATATGTTTTTTCATAATATAAATGTATTGCCATTTAGACGGTACAATGATTAAAACCAACAGTCTATGATGCTATTTTATTAAAAAAATCGATAAAAGGCTCATTTAACACGTTGAAATACATATATTTTGTTATATTTGCTATACCCAATTAAAAATCTACCATGCAAAAAGCACAAAAATTAAAGCCAAATAAGGCATTGGTTATTGTATTATTTACATTGCTGTTATGCACATCTGTAGCTATATATATTGACATACTTATAGTATCTCAAATAGTTAAATTAGTTACTGTTACGCTTCTGCTTACGTTTTATTTTTGCCAATTAAATAAAATGGCAAATGTATTCATTGTCACTTTTTTGGTATTCTTTATTGGAGATGCTTTTTCTGTTTTTGGATTTGGAGACATATCCTCTAAACTTTCAAAAGTAGCCTATCTTGGTGCTTATCTATTACTGATATTTATTCTTCTAGGAAAGTTGAAGCGTGTGAAATTTGAAGGTTTAGTAACTGTATACTTGGTATTAGTCTTGCTTTTAAACTCTTATTTTCTTTATACACTCTATGGTGTTGCAAAAAGCAATTTTGTAGACAATACAAATCTTATTATTTATATATGTCACGGGATAACACTTATAGCATTAACCTATTTTTCTTTCGCGGTTTATTTGAGTAGAGAAACTGCTCAATCTATAACTTTTTTGTTAATGGTGTTTTGCTTTGTGTTTTCTGATGTGTTGTATTATATATGCGATATGTATGTGTACTTCTGGATTTTTGAAGTTTTTGAAAACGTTTTGCATACTGCAGGTTTGTTCTTACTCTATAAATATGTGTATGATCACCATACTAATAGAAATAGTGATAAGCGTATTAACTTTTCAGATTACTTTATCCCAACAACAGAGACATTACGTCAAATATCTGTAAACCTTTAATAGTTAAACAATAATAGACGTTCCATTAGCAGCTTTGTTTTTGTCTGCATCAAAGTAGAAATCTATTTTACCTAAGTTAATTCCGTAGCAACCTACTTGATTAACTAGCATGTTTTTTCCTTCAGAATTTTTTACAACCGTAGGTTTCTTTAAAAACGTATGTGTGTGTCCGCCAATGATGAGGTCAATGTTTTTTGTTATTCCTGCTAGTTTTAAGTCAGAAATCTTATCTGGACTATTCTTATAGTTATATCCTAAGTGAGATAAACATATGATTAGATCACATTTTTCATCTTCTTTTAAAATTCTGGTCATTTCCTGAGTTGTTTCGGTAGGGTCTAGATACACTGTTTCTTTGTACATCCTTTTTTCTACCAAACCGTCTAGTTGTATTCCTAATCCAAAAATTCCAATTTTAATACCATCTTTAATGATAATACGATATGGTTTTACATGTGTATCTAGTACTGTATTTGAAAAATCATAATTTGCAGATACAAAATCAAACTTTGCATGTGGTAATTGAGCATAAAGGCCCTCTATGCTATTGTCAAAATCATGATTACCAATTGTCGCAACATCATATTTAAGCATACTCATAAGCTTAAATTCTAATTCACCACCATAATAATTAAAATAAGGTGTGCCTTGAAAAATATCTCCAGCATCTAATAATAACGTATTAGGGTTTTCTTTTCTAATCGCTTCAACTAAGGATGCACGTCTTGCTACACCACCTTGGTTTGGGTTTCTTCCATCATCAGGTCCAAAAGCATCAATATGGCTATGCACATCATTAGTATGCAAAATGGTTATTTTTTTAGTTGTAGCAGGAGTGAAGGATGTTAATCCTAAACCACCAAGTCCAACCAATGCTGAAGCAGCTGCTGTTTGTTGTAAAAATTGTCTTCTTTGCATAATTATTTTTTAAGCTGAATAAAGCGGTTGTCTATTACTGGTTTAAGTGTGTCGATTTTAGTGAAATAATCAATGAGTATATTTCTAACTTTATAGTCGAGAACATATAAACTATCATTAGTTTTAAAGAAATCCATACGATCTCCACCATTATATAAATAGTCATTAGTGACAACATTATATGTTTTGCTAAAATCTAATGGTTTGCTATTTAATGTTGCAGATTTAAAATTTCCGTCGACATCTAAAACAACATTTAATTTTGAAATAGGATGTGCTCGTTTGCCTTTGGCTAAATATTCAACAAGTTCTTTAACTTGAGCACCCTTAAGCTTAACTACCACAGCAGAATTGTCAAAAGGCATAACCTCATAAGCTGTTCTCTTAGAAATATTACCTTTTGATATTATAGATCTAATACCACCATGATTGAGTAATACAAAATCAATATCTTCACCAGTTCTACTTTTAAAAATCGGATTGGATTGTTCATAAACAGCATCTGCCATCATATTACCAATTGCCGTATTATATTCGCCATCTCGTTTTGAATACGTGTCAACAGCGTAGGCAAGTGTACTATCTAAATTAGCATTGACGTGTTCGCGATATGGTTTAATAAAGTCTTCTATGTCTTGGTTAGCTTTTAGGCTATCAGAAATGTTAACTTGTTTACCTTCAATCTTATTGAGATAAACCTCCTGTTTTTTACAAGCATTTAAAATTAAGATTGAGAATAAGAGTATTATATGTTTATAATTCATGAATTTTATTATGAAATGTTTAGAATAACGTACAAGGTGTTTTTACTACATTTGTACAAAGCATAAAGGTAAATGATTTTAAAGGTATTTAAAGAAAAATCAAATCAAAAATATATCAACAAATTGTTAAATGCACGACAAGTTGCAGTTAACAATAATAAAATGAATACTGTTGGTGTTGTTTTGAGTATAAGTGAGTTTTCTGATTTTGAGTCTTTTAGATTATTTTTTAAGAGCTTAGGTGTTCAGCCAGCTAAGACTAAAATTATAGCTTTTGTAGAAGATTCAAAAGACTCAAATGAATTATGGGACACTTATTTTAATCCAAAAGACTTTGGATGGAAAGGAAAAATAAATAATATCGACTTACAAACTTTTGTAGATACAAAGTTTGATGTTTTAATTAGTTATTATAAAGCGAATCATCTTGAGCTTAACTTAATTACTGCGTTATCAAACGCTAATTTTAAAGTTGGATTGACAAATCATGACGAACGGTTATATGATCTTATGATTGATGTTAAACCTAATGAGTTTTCGGTTTTTAAAGATGAATTAAAAAAATATCTAACAGTTTTAAATAAATTATAAATGACAAAATTTCATGGTACAGGTGTGGCCATAATTACTCCCTTTAATGCTGATCTAACGGTAGATCATACTGCATTAACAAACTTGGTGAATTTTAATATTGAAAACGGTACAAATTATATTGTAATTAGTGGTACAACTGGAGAAAGTGTAACTATAACCAAAGTAGAAAAGAAGGATATTATACAAACGATAATTAAAGCAAATGATGGACGTGTACCATTAGTTTTGGGTATTGGAGGTAATAATACAGCGACTGTTATAGATGAAATCAAATCAACAGATTTGTCTCAAATAGATGCTCTTTTATCTGTGTCACCTTATTATAGTAAACCACAGCAAGAAGGAATTTATCAGCATTTCAAAGCTATTTCTGAAGCATCACCAATAGATATAATATTGTATAATGTTCCTGGTCGAACATCATCTAATATGTCTCCAGAAACAACATTGCGTCTGGCAAAAGATTTCAACAACATTATTGCGGTAAAAGAAGCTGGTAATAATGTGCATCAATATTTAAAATTACTTCGTGATAAGCCAGAGGATTTTCTAATTATATCTGGAGATGATGATTTAGTTTTAGGTGTCGTTTTAGCTGGTGGAGCGGGAGTGATATCAGTTTTAGGACAAGCATTACCTAAGCAATTTACAAAAATGATAAACCTTGGATTAGAAGGAAAAGCAAAAGAGGCGTATGATATTCATTTTAAATTAATGGATATGACGTCGCTTATTTTTTCTGAAAATAATCCAGCTGGTATCAAAGCCGTTTTAGCAGCTTTAGATATATCAAAACCAACTGTGAGGTTACCTTTAGTTGAAGCTTCAAATGAGTTAAAACAAAATATAAAACTTGCGCTTCAAAAAATAGATTTTTAATTTAAAAGTTAAATATTACTTAAACATAATGAGAGCCTAAATTCATCGGGTATTTTTGATGTTTAATCCGTATAGAATATTTGTTTTTATTATACGTTATAAATACGTACTTTTGCAACCTGTTTTTTATTTATGAAGAAATTATTTTACTTATTAGCAATCTCATTAGTTTTTGGTTCATGTAGTGAATATCAAAAAGCGCTTAAATCTGAAGATACTGCAACCAAATTTAAATTTGGTACAGAGTTATTTGACTCAGGGAAATGGTCTAAAGCAAATAAAATTTTTGCTCAAATCGTTCCTAACTATAGAGGTAAGCCTCAAGCAGAAAAATTGATGTATATGTATTCTAGAACATTTTATGAAATGGGAGATTACATTACTGCTGGTTATCAATTAAATCGTTTTGAAAAAGGGTATCCAACAAGTGAGAAAGTACAAGAAGCTTCTTTTTTAGCAGCTAAAAGTTACTACCAAGTATCACCTGTTTATAGTAAAGAGCAACATGAAACTATTGAGGCTTTAGAGAAGTTGCAATTATTTGTAAATAAATATCCTGATTCTGAATTCTTACCTCAAGCAAATGAATTGATTAAAGAATTAGATTACAAGCTAGAGCGTAAAGCATTTGAAATAGCAAAGCAGTACAATAGTATTGCATATTTTGAATCTTCAGATTATTTAGCAGCTATAAAAGCTTTTGATAATTTTTTAGCAGATTATCCTGGAACAAGCTTTAGAGAACAAGCTATGTTTTATAGATTAGACTCTGCATATAAGCTAGGAATCAATAGTATCAAAGCAAAACAAGAAGCAAGATTAAATACTGCGATTAATTATTATAAAAGTTTTAAGAAGTTTTATCCAAATTCAGAATTAATTGGTGATGCAGATAAAATGAATGATGAAATGACAGCCGCAGCTCAACAATACAATACAAAAAGTTAATTTACACATACAATGGATTTAAAGAAAACACATGCTCCAGTATCAACAGAAACTTATGATAGAAATATCATTGATGCTACAACAGATAATATCTATGAAGCAATTTCTGTAATCTCTAAAAGAGCAGAACAAATTAACACAGACATTAGACGTGAGTTAGTTGACAAACTAGAAGAGTTTGCGACATACAATGATAGTCTTGAAGAGATCTTTGAAAACAAAGAACAGATAGAAGTGTCTAAATTCTACGAAAAATTGCCAAAGCCACACGCTTTAGCAGTTCAAGAGTGGTTAGATGATAAAATCTATTACAGAAACACTGACGACGATATTAAGGAATAATTTAAGTATGTCTTCAATATTAAGTGGCAAAAATATACTACTAGGCATAACTGCTGGTATTGCTGCTTACAAGACAGCTGGCCTTGTCAGGTTATTTATAAAAGCAGGCGCAAACGTAAAGGTCGTTATGACGCCTGCTTCTAAAGACTTCATTACACCTTTAACACTTTCTACATTATCTAAAAACACAGCTTATTCTTCGTTCACAAATGAAGATGATGATAATGCTATGTGGAATAATCATGTAGAATTAGGGCTTTGGGCAGATTTGTTTATTATTGCTCCAGCGACAGCAAACACCTTGTCAAAAATGGCAAATGGGACTTGCGATAATTTATTGATGGCAACATATCTCTCAGCTAAATGCCCTGTGTATTTTGCACCAGCAATGGATTTGGATATGTACAAACATCCATCCACTAAAAATTCTTTTGAAAAATTAAATGCCTTTGGAAATGTTATGATCCCAGCAACTTCTGGAGAATTAGCAAGTGGTCTTGTAGGAGAAGGTCGCATGGCAGAACCTGAAGATATTGTTGCATTTATTGAAAAGGATGTTCTAGGGAAGCTGCCACTTCGCAATAAAAAAATACTAATCACTGCAGGTCCAACATATGAAGCTATTGATCCGGTACGTTTTGTGGGAAACCACTCTAGCGGAAAAATGGGTTTTGAAATCGCAAAAGCAGCAGCAAATTTAGGTGCTGAGGTTACATTGGTTTCTGGACCATCTCATCAAACGGTTACGCATAGTTTCATAAATGTAATTCGTGTAACAAGTGCTCAAGAGATGTATGATGCATGTCATAATCATTTTGAAAATGTAGATATAGCAATACTTTCGGCAGCAGTTGCAGATTATAGACCAAAAAATGTTGCCGATCAAAAAATAAAGAAGAAGGAAACGACGTTTACTATTGAGTTAGAAAAAACTAAAGACATATTAAAATCACTTGGAGCGATTAAAAAAGAACAATTTTTAGTTGGTTTTGCATTAGAAACGAATAACGAATTGGAGCACGCTAAAGGGAAATTAGAGTCTAAGAAACTAGACTTAATTGTATTAAATTCTTTAAACGATAAAGGTGCAGGTTTTGGAGGTTCAACAAATAAAGTTACTTTTATAACTGCGTCTCATGATATTATTGCTCACGAGTTAAAATCTAAAACAGAAGTAGCTCAAGATTTAATGCAACAAATTTTAAAACAAACACATGCATAAGTATATATACATTCTTTTAATATTGGTAGTTACATCATCTTGGTCTCAAGAACTTAATTGTAATATTGTTGTCAATGCGCAACAAACCGGGAATGAGAATGTTCAGGTTTTTAAAACATTAGAGCGTCAACTTAGAGAGTTTGTGAATAATACACAATGGACGAACAAATCATACAAAAACCAAGAGCGTATAGATTGTAGTATGGTCGTTACGATCACTAATTACGACACAGATAGATTTCAAGCAAGTTTGCAAATTCAAGCTTCTAGACCAGTTTTTGGATCAACTTATGGGTCGCCTACCTATAACTTTAATGATAAAGATTTCGGTTTTCAATATTTAGAATTTCAGAATTTTGTCTACAACCCAACACAATTTGAGTCTAATTTAGTATCAGTGCTTTCTTTTCATATCTATATGATATTAGGTTTAGATGCAGATACGTTTAGTCCAAATGGAGGTGAAGAGTATTTTCAACAAGCACAAACTATTTTAAATTACTCACAGCAAAATAATGCTAAAGGATGGAAACTCGAAGATGGAAGACAAACTCGTTTTATATTAATTGATAATATATTGTCGCCAACCTTCAAAGAGTTTAGAACTGTTTTGTACAATTACCATCGTGAAGGAATGGATCAAATGAATTCTAATCCTAAAGAAGCAAAAGGAGAAATAGCAAAATCAATAGGTATGCTGCAAAGCATGAATAGTAGACGTCCTAATTCATTTTTAATGCGTGTGTTCTTTGATACAAAGTCTGATGAAATTGAACAGATTTTTAGTGGTGGACCAACAGTTAATGTGTCTGATTTAATTTCAACATTAACTAAAATAGCACCTATGCACGCTTCAAAATGGCGTAATATAAATTTCTAGATTTATAGTGATTATCCTATAGAATTTCAGTAATTTCAAAGTGTATATTTTACCGTTCTATGCTTACACAACTTACCATAAAAAATTACGCACTAATTGATGAACTTCAAGTAGGCTTTAACAATGGACTTACCATTATTACTGGTGAAACAGGCGCTGGGAAATCTATTCTTTTAGGTGGTCTATCACTTATTTTGGGTAAACGAGCAGATTTAACAAGTGTAAAAGATTCATCCAAAAAATGTATTATAGAAGGCGTTTTTGATATCGCCAAATACAATTTAAAATCATTATTTAAAACTAGAGATTTAGATTATGAATCACTCACTATTATAAGGAGAGAGATTCTGCCATCAGGGAAATCAAGAGCTTTTATAAATGATACACCAGTTAGATTAGATGATTTACAAGTATTAGGAGAGCATTTGTTAGATATTCATTCGCAACATCAAACGTTACAATTGACCAATGATGATTTTCAGTTTCAAATTATTGATGCTTTAGCAGATAATGAAAAGGATTTGAGTCGGTACATTTCAGAATTGAAAAACTTCAAAATGCTTTCTTCGGAAATTGAAAAACTTCAAAATCAAAAGGCAGAGTCCTTAAAGGAACTCGATTATAATTTGTTTCTTTTAAATGAACTAGAAGATGCAAAGCTAATTGTAGGAGAATTAGAAACACTAGAGGCAGAATATGAAACACTTAATAATGTAGAAGAGATAAAAAACCAACTAGGTCAATCAAATCAATTGTTAAGTAATGAGGATGCAGGTATTACTTCAAATATTAGAGAGGTTAAACAACATTTGTCTAAGCTCGTTAATTATGGTGCGCCATACCAATCTATATATGAACGTATTGATAGCAGTTTAATAGAGTTGGAGGATATTTTTTCTGAAATTGAAAATCTAGAAGAACAGCTTGAAGCTGATCCAAATCGCTTAGAAGTTGTTAATACAAAACTTCAGACGCTCCATAATTTAATGCAAAAGCATATTGTGTCTTCAGAGATAGAGCTCATAAGTATCCAAGATGAATTATCAAGTAAAGTTACGATTACAGAAAACCTAGATGCTCATATTTTAGAAAAAGAAAAAGAAAAAGAGCTGTTAAAGTCACAATTATTAAAGGTGTCTAAAACGATACATAATAATAGGAGTAAAATTATTCCGAAGTTAATACAACAATTAGAATCCATTTTAGCAACGTTAGGAATGCCAAACGCTAAGTTTAATATTGAGTTGAATGCATCTGATTTATTTCTGTCTAACGGAAGCGATGAGCTGCAGTTCTTGTTTTCGGCTAATAAAGGCGGACAATTTAACGACCTTAAGAAATCGGCATCAGGAGGAGAGTTATCACGTATCATGCTCGCCATAAAACATATATTATCAAATTACACGCAATTACCAACCATTATGTTTGATGAAATTGATACAGGAGTTTCTGGTGAGATCTCAAATAAGATGGCAAACATAATGCAAGATATGAGTAAAGCCATGCAGGTGTTTACAATTACGCATTTACCTCAAATTGCAGCAAAAGGAGATCATCACTTTAAAGTTTTTAAAGAAGATGTTAATGATGTTACACAAACACAACTTAAAAAATTAACTCCTGAAGAGCGTATCGTCGAGATTGCGCAAATGCTTGGAGGTGCAAATGTTTCTAATTCTGCGTTAGAACATGCAAAGCAATTACTCAATTAGTACTATATTTGAATATATAATAAATCAACTAACAACTTAATTATAAAAGCATGTCATACAATTTATTAAAAGGGAAACGCGGAATTATTTTTGGGGCCTTAGATGAACACTCCATCGCTTGGAAAACGGCAGAACGAGTTCACGAAGAGGGAGGAAGTGTTGTTTTAACCAACGCACATATTGCCATGCGAATGGGTAAGATTAATGAACTAGCTGAAAAGATAGGGGCACAAATCATTCCCGCAGACGCCACTAGTATTGAGGATCTTGAAAACCTTGTAGAACAAGCCGTAGAGATTTTAGGAGGAAAATTAGATTTTGTATTGCATTCCATTGGAATGTCAGTAAATGTTCGAAAAGGAAAAGCGTATACCGATCAAAAATATGACTGGACGCACAAGGGCTGGGATGTTTCAGCACTTTCTTTTCATAAGACCATGCAAGTGC
>CAJQOA010000080.1 GCA_905479815.1 uncultured Psychroserpens sp. | reverse complement strand
TTTGGTTTAGGTAGATTTATAGATTAATGCAAAACAACAAGTTACATCCCATTTTAAGGTTATTTACGCTACTTACAGTAGTGCTCTTAATGATGCCTGTTGTTGTAAAATCTACTCTTATATTTGAAGATCACCATCATGACATTTGCAGTGATAATATAGCTGATTCTCATATTCACACTAAAGATTTACATTGTGAACTGTATAAGTTTACATCATTTACTCATTACATAAACATTGAAAATGTAAATGAAAGTAAAAGTGTAGCTTTTACTACTCAAACTCTTAATTATAATTATTATTTCTTAAAAAATCATCGGCCATTATCTTTTTCTCTTCGTGGACCACCTTGTTTAACTTAAATATATATCCCAAGATTATTTAATTAAACAAAAACTGAATGAAGTTTTATTTAACGCTTTGTGTTTTTTGCCTTTCGTTATTGGCAATGGCACAAGAGTGCAATTCTATACTTAAAGGAACTATTGATGATTTTCATGACGGAACTAAAATCGTTGGAGCTTCTCTATACATAGAATCACTAAAAAAATATACAGTAACAGATTTGGAAGGCAACTTTGAATTTACCAACTTATGTGATGGAATATACAAAGTAAGAATATCTCACATTGCTTGCGAAACTAAAGAGTTGGATATAGAAGTTTCAGGTAACACTGTTTACAATGTTACTTTAGAGCATCATATCGAAGAGTTGGAGCAAGTAAAAGTAGAAGGATCATCTGCAAAAACGCAAACCAATTCTAGCCAAGAAACCGTTTTAAAATCTAAAAACCTAGAAGCTTATAGTTCTGGAAGTTTAGGCGATGCTTTAAAACAAATAAGTGGTGTAAACTCACTAAACACTGGTAATACTATTGTAAAACCTGTTATAAACGGTTTACATAGTAGTAGAATCATTGTTATGACCAATGGTGTACGTTTACAAGACCAAGAATGGGGAATTGAGCATGCACCAAATATTGATATTAATTCTGCTGAGAGTATTTCGGTAATAAAAGGATCTGGAGCTTTAGCTTTTGGTGGTGATGCTATTGGAGGTGTCGTGGTTATGAGTCCGCAACGTGCGTTTTTAAAAGATTCTTTATTTGGAAAAACAATCACAAGTGCTCAAAGCAATGGTAGAGGTTATAGTATATCTAGCAAGTTAACAAGAACGTATGTAAAAGGTTGGTATATATCTGGTCAAGGAACATTGAAACGATATGGTGATTTTGAAGCACCAGATTATAGTCTTACTAATACAGGACTTAATTCTAAAAGCTTTTCAATTAATGGTGGCTTTAAAACATTTGAAAAAGGATTCAATGTGTTTTACAGTTTTTTAAATAATGAAATTGCCATTTTAAGATCATCACACCTTGGAAATGCTGAAGATTTAGAAAATGCAATAAATAGTCCATTACCATTGACTATAAATGATTTTAGCTATGATATTGATGCACCAAAACAAGATGTAACGCATCAAATTTTTAAAACAGAATTTTACAAACGTTTTAAACGATTTGGACGATTAGATGTGCAATATGATTTTCAAAACAATAAACGTTTAGAGTTTGATATTCGTGTTGGAGATGATAGAGATAAAGCTGCCATAGATCTTAATTTGAAGACGCATAGTATAAAAACGACTTTAAAATTAGATAGTAATCATGGTAACACTTATGAATTTGGGATATCTGCAAATTATCAAAACAACTTTGCAAACCCTAATACTGGAGTGAGACGCCTTATCCCAGATTATGACAAATATGATTTTGGTGTTTACGCTATCACAGATCTCACAATCAACGATAAATTAAGGTTAGATTTTGGCGCGCGTTATGATTTTAATTATTACGATGCTAAGAAGTTTTATCAAACCTCTCGTTGGGAGGAACGCGATTATGACATCGATTTTGCAGATTTGGTTATAGAAGATTTAGGTACACAATTATTAGTCAATCCTAAATTTGAATATCATAACATATCAGCTTCTGCAGGAACAACGTATGAGATAAATGATCATAATGCGCTATTGTTCAATTATAGTTTATCTAATCGTGCCCCAAATCCGTCAGAACTGTTTAGTGATGGTCTCCACCACTCTGCTGCGAGGATAGAATTGGGAGATTTGAGAATAGACCAAGAAACTGCAAATCGTTTTGCGTTTTCTTATCTTTTTTCTTCGGAAAAATTGACCATTAATCTAGAAGCATTTTATAATCTTGTCAATGATTTTATTTACATAGAACCAACAGGAACTGAGCAAACCATAAGAGGTGCATTTCCTGTTTGGAGTTATATGCAAACTAATGCATCCCTTTTAGGATTAGACCTTTCTGTTGATTATAAAATTTCAAAGCAATGGTCATTTAAAAATAGGTCATCTATTTTAAAAGGACGTGATTTAGATTTAGAGCGACCATTAATTGATATGCCATCAAATAAAACGGTAAACAGTTTATACTATAACAATGAAAAATGGCTCAATTTTAATGCGTCATTACAAAGTGAATTGGTATTGCGTCAAAACGATTTTCCAGACAATAATTTTGAAACATTTATACCAACCACAGGTGAAACTGTATTGATAGATATTAGTACACCTCCTCCAACCTATCACTTATTACATCTTAATAGTGATATTACGTTTGCTTTAACAGATAAAACAAATTTAAATGTTGGACTAAGTGTACAAAATTTATTAAACACCTCTTACAGAAATTATTTAAACCGACTAAGATATTTTGCCGATGATCTTGGACGAAACATAGTATTACAATTAAAATTAAATTATTAAACACATAAATTATAACAAACACTCAAATTATAAAAAAATGAAAAAATTAAAATCAATATTAGCAATTACTATATTAGCAATAACATTTACAGCATGCTCAAGTGATGATGACTCTCCAGCACCAGTAAATCAAGAAGAAGTAATAACAACTCTAATTGCGACCTTAAGTTCTACATCTGGGAATATAACAATGACTTATAGAGATCTTGATGGTGATGGACCAGATGCTGCAGTTGTAACTGTATCTTCTGCATTAGCAGCAAATGCAACTTATGCTGGAAGTCTAGATCTTTTAAACGAAACTGAGAGTCCTGCAGAGTCGATTACTGCAGAAATTGAAGAAGAGGATGATGAACACCAATTTTTCTTCTCAAGCGCTTTAGTAAGTTCAGCATATGCAGATATGGATGGTGATGGTAACCCAGTTGGTTTAGCATTTACATTAACAACTGGTGATGTTGGGACGGGTAATTTAACTATTACATTACGTCACGAACCAAGCAAATCTGCTGAAGGTGTTAGTGATGGAAATATTGCAAATGCAGGAGGAGAAACAGATATTGCTGTAACTTTCCCTATTGTTGTGCAATAATTTTATACTAATAATAGTAATAAAAACGCTTGGTCTTTTTGATTGAGCGTTTTTTTTATGACTTAAATTAATTTATCCGGTTCAAAACTGAGGACGCCTAATTATAAATCTACTCTATCTATTCAATTATTGACTATAATTTAGCCTTATCTTTGCAAAACTAACATTTAGGTATTTTATGACTGAAATAGACTTTGCTTTAAACCAAACACAAGACACCGAGATCATTGAACTCGTTGGCACTGTATTATGGAATAAAGCCAGTGAAGTAAAAGATTTCACTGAACTATCTCAACAAGAACAAGCCTTTGTTTACATTGATATATTTGAGAGTGAACTTACAAATGGTGGTATTTATGATTTTTTCTATAACACCTCTGGAGCTTATGCTCATGAAATATTAGAAGCTTATCAAGCCATTGGAGCACATGAATCGGCAGATTTGGTAAATCTCGCCATCAAAATTTTTCCTGAGTTACCTGTACCTAAAGATATTTTTACGAGACGATCTTTCATGGAAAACCTAGACGATTCTATAGCATCTAATTGGAATACTATTGAAAACTCGTTTTTAAATTCTAAAGAAGATATTGTATCGCTATTAATAGACTATATCAAAATACATAAATCAATATTTGAATATTAACCTGGTATATTCCACAACACTTTTCTTCATGATTATACATGTCAAAACTACCAAAAGCGCATAAATTTATTGATCTTTCAGATTATGGAAGACCTATAGCACGACTAATCGCTACATCATTAAAAAATACGAGCTTCACTCCTGTTCATGTTACCATTGCATTTATCATTTCAGGATTAATAGGAGTTGTTTGCATTCTACTAGGTTATTTCTGGGCTGCAGCTTTCTTTTTAATTTTTAAATCCATATTAGATGCCGCAGATGGTGAATTGGCAAGAGTAAAAGAAACACCTTCTTATACAGGACGTTACTTAGACTCTGTTGCAGATATCATTTTAAATGCCATTATTTTAATGGCTATTTGGTACATTACTGATACTCATATCTTAATAACCATTCTTGCGTTTATTGGAATACAACTTCAAGGCACCTTGTATAATTACTATTATGTGATTTTAAGAAATCAATTTGATGGTGATACGACAAGTCGTGTTTTTGAAAACAAAACACCTGTAGCATTAAAAGGCGAAAAGCAAAGCCATGTTGATATATTATTTAAACTCTATAAAATGCTCTACGGAAACTTTGATAAAGCCATTTACGCTTTAGACAAGAATGCATCTCGAGGAAAAATAACACCTAATTGGCTGATGATGGCTATTTCAACATTTGGATTAGGGTTTCAACTCTTACTTATTGCTGCCTTTTTAGTCTTAGGGTGGACAAATTATATCATTCCATTTTTTATTGCGTACTCTGTGATGATCTTTGTTTTTATTGGGATCAGAAAAGGGCTTTACAGCCAGTAGGATATTGTTTACCTATGCAATTAACTAACATCAATAATAGTCTCTTCATTCCCTTTTTCCGAAGAAAAAACAAATGTATATAACCACATAAGCGTAAATGTTGGAATGATATCAAGCATTGGCAAGGCTTCTTCCACGAAAGATATAGCCGCTGCTATTTTTCCTTTTCGACCTTTATAAAGTTTGGTCATTAACCAAGCAGATGCTGGCGCCCAAACAAAATCAAATGGTGGGAAAATAAAAGAGACGTAACCTAAGGCGTCAAAAAGGATTCCTATTATTAATTTTTTAGTTTTTGATGTGTTTTCTAATGTCATAAAATGTATT
>CAJQOA010000079.1 GCA_905479815.1 uncultured Psychroserpens sp. | reverse complement strand
ATAATTGAAGTCATCATTTCGTCAGTAAAACCAATACAATTGATGATGGGTAAAATCATAGGGACGTCTCTAGCAGGAATTACACAATTTGCAATTTGGGTGATTTTAGGCAGTGTTTTAATGTTTGTAATGTCAGCTATTTTAGGTATAAGCTTAACAGAATTGCAAACACCACAGCAAGACATGATGAATGAAGCTATGCAAAACCCAAAAATTGCTAATGAGATACAATTAGGGTTGCAGTCTTTCTTTAATTTACCAATAACTAATTTAGTAGTCGCCTTTATGTTCTTTTTTATAGGTGGTTTTTTACTGTATAGTTCTCTATATGCAGCAGTTGGAGCAGCCGTTGATAATGAAACAGATACACAGCAATTTATGATGCCAATTTTAATGCCACTAATTCTAGCGGTTTATGTTGGAATCTTTACGGTTATTGAAGATCCTCATGGTACAGTGTCTACAGTATTCTCATTTATACCATTTACATCACCAGTGGTTATGTTAATGAGAATTCCGTTTGGTGTACCTATTTGGCAACAAGTCTTATCTTTTGCAATACTACTTTGTACATTCGTATTCACTGTTTGGTTTGCAGCTAAAATTTATAGAGTTGGGATTTTAATGTACGGAAAGAAACCAAGTTATAAAGAACTATATAAATGGATTAAATATTAATGGTAATGCAAGACTTATCAAAAATAGAAGATACAATTACAAAAAGCTCTGCGTGGGAAAATATAAAAAATTTCATGGGGAAGCATATTGATCTTGGAAAAGATATCAGTATTTCCATTTTTGATGTTGTTGTTATTATAACTGTAATTTTCATCACTACAATAATTCTTAGACTCGTACTGAGAATTATTACAAGAAATTTGCCACCAGAGGATAAAGGTAAATTTAATATTGTTTTTGGTTATTTTAGATGGTTAATATATCTAGTGATTTTATTAGTCACTTTGCACACAGTAGGTATCAATGTTACTGCCGTTTTTGCTGCTTCAGCCGCCTTACTAATTGGTGTTGGTTTAGCTTTACAAACCTTGTTTCAGGATATTATATCTGGTATCTTTATTTTAATTGATCAATCTGTTCATGTTGGAGATATCATTGAGATTGATGGTAAAGTAGGCCGTGTAGAAGAAATAAAATTAAGAACTACAAGAGCTGTAACCATTGATAATAAAGTATTGGTAATACCTAACCACTTGTATTTAGAGAATAGTTTATATAATTGGACACAAAACGGAAGCACTACAAGAGAAAGTGTCCAAGTAGGAGTTGCTTATGGTAGCGATGTGCAATTGGTTAAAAAATTATTATTACAAGCAGCAAGTACCAATCCAGATGTGATAAGTTCACCAGAGCCAACTGTTGTTTTTACAAATTTTGGAGACAGCTCTCTTGATTTTAAATTAATCTTTACTATCAATGATAGCTTTAAAGCACAATTTCCTAAGAGTGATATACGTTTTGAGATTGATAAGTTGTTTAGAGAAAATAATGTCTCAATTCCGTTTCCTCAAAGAGATATTCATATCATTCAAAAACCTGAATAATTAATTATAAAGCTAAATTAGAATTGTATTAAAAATATGATTAATAAATCAAGTAAGATGTTGTGTGTAGTGGTGTTGTGCTTTTTGTCACAGCTCGTTAATGCACAGCTTACAGATTTAGCACGATTAGAATATTCATTTATCCCTAAGAGTAACTCAGAAGATCAATATACAAGGTTAAGAGCATTAGTGAATTACCCTATCAAAACTAAGGAGGATTGCTACTTAATAATTGGTGCAGAGTATAATAGAATTATATTAAATTTAGAAGATGATTATCCTTTTAATACGTCGCTTTTAGAGACTATAAATATTATAGATTTAAATATAGGCTATACATTTAAAACCAGTGAAAAATGGCGTTTAGGTTTTAAGTTTAATCCTAGAATAGCTTCAACATTGACGTCAAGTTTAACTTCAGATGATTTTTTTATAAATGGAGGTGCTTTTGCTATTAATGATAGAACTAAAGATGAGAGTGCTAAAAAACCTTATCGTTTGATTTTAGGTTTAACCTATAATGCAACTACAGGCGTGCCTTTTCCTTTGCCTTTTGTGAGTTACTATAGGAGAATTAATGAGAAATGGTCATTCTCTGCAGGTGTGCCAAAATCTAATGTGAAGTATTTTTTTACTGAAAGTAGCATACTACAAACCTTTATCGGTTTAGATGGGTATTTTGCTCACTTACAGGAACTGCCAAGTATTAACGGTAAACAAGTTGAGAATATTTCTTTATCTGTTGCTGTTGGCGGACTTGGGTACGAATATTGTTTTACAAAACATCTAGTTGCATATATGTATACAGGCTATACATTTAGATTAAATAATGTATTACGTGATGAAAATAAAGATGAAGTTTTTAAATTAGACGGTGTAAACGCGTTTTATTTAAGAACAGGTATAAAATTTAAAATATAAAGATGGCGAAGATTTTAGTAATTGAAGACGAAGCAGCGATTAGAAGAGTATTAGTTAAAATACTTTCTGAAGAGAATGATGCTTATCAAGTTGATGAAGCAGAAGATGGGCTTGTAGGTATAGAGAAAATTAAAAAAGAAGATTTTGACTTAGTACTTTGTGATATTAAAATGCCAAAAATGGATGGTGTTGAAGTTTTAGAAGCAGTTAAAAAGATAAAGCCAGAGATACCAATGGTAATGATATCAGGACATGGTGATTTGGATACTGCTGTGAATACGATGCGTTTAGGCGCTTTTGATTACATTTCAAAACCACCAGATTTAAATAGATTGCTTAACACGGTTAGAATAGCATTAGATACCAAGGTTCTGGTTGTTGAAAATAAAATGCTCAAAAAGAAGGTGAGCAAAAAATATGAGATGATTGGAGAAAGTGATGCCATTTCTCATATTAAAGATATGATTGAAAAAGTGGCAGCTACAGATGCTAGAGTCTTAATTACTGGCCCAAATGGAACAGGTAAAGAACTTGTAGCGCACTGGTTACATCAAAAGAGTGTTCGTTCTAAAGGTCCATTAATAGAAGTTAATTGTGCTGCAATACCTTCAGAATTAATTGAAAGTGAATTATTTGGTCACGTAAAAGGAGCATTTACAAGTGCTGTTAAAGATAGAGCAGGTAAATTTGAAGCTGCTAATGGTGGTACTATTTTTTTAGATGAAATTGGTGATATGAGTTTGTCTGCTCAAGCTAAAGTTTTAAGAGCTTTGCAGGAGAGTCGTATTCAGCGTGTTGGTAACGATAAAGATATTAAAGTAGATGTTCGTGTTGTTGCTGCAACAAATAAGAACTTAAAAACCGAAATTGCCGAAGGCAGATTTAGAGAAGATTTATACCATAGACTTGCTGTTATTTTAATTAAAGTACCAGCTTTGAATGATAGACGTGATGATATTCCTTTGTTGATTAATCATTTTTCAACTAAAATTTCCGAAGAACAAGGCACTGCTAAAAAAGAGTTTTCAGGGAAAGCTATAAAATTACTTCAAGAGTATGATTGGACTGGTAACATTCGTGAATTACGTAACGTTATTGAGCGTTTAATTATTTTAGGAGAGAAAGAAGTTAGTGAAAATGATGTGAAGTTGTTTGCATCTAAATAAGTACGCTATGAAAAAAGACATCAACATAAGTGATTTTAAAATTACCAAGCCAGTTAAAATAGCTGATATCTCAACGACTTACAATTTAGAAGCAGATAAGGGGACTATTGAAGATGAGTTAGAAAGTGTTTGCAAGGACCTTGCTAAAATTCAAAATGCGATGTATGCGCATGGTAAATATGCTGCTTTAATTTGTATTCAAGGCATGGATACAGCAGGGAAAGATAGTTTAATACGTGAAGTTTTTAAGGAACTTAATGCACGAGGTGTTATTGTGCATAGTTTTAAAGTCCCTACAGAATTAGAGCTAAATCATGATTATTTATGGCGTCATTATATTGCGCTTCCTGCTCGTGGGAAATTTGGTGTTTTCAATCGTACACATTATGAAAACGTTTTGGTGACTCGTGTGCATCCTGGATATATTTTAGGAGAAAACTTGCCTAATGTGAATTCTATTGCCGACGTTAATGATGAATTTTGGGATAAGCGATTTGAACAGATTAATCACTTTGAAAAGCACATAGCAGAAAATGGAACCATAATTTTTAAATTCTTTTTACACTTATCTAAAGATGAACAAAAGAATAGATTATTGCGACGCTTAGAGAAGAAAGATAAAAACTGGAAATTCTCACCTGGTGATTTGAAAGAGCGAAAGCTTTGGGATGATTACCAAACGTGTTATGAAGATGCCATAAATAGAACGTCTAAAGCGCATGCACCTTGGTATGCTATTCCTGCAGATGATAAACCAACTGCAAGATATATTTTAGCACGAGTATTATTAGATACTTTGAAAGGTTATAAAGATATTAAAGAGCCAGAGCTTGATGATGATATTAAAGCTAATTTAGATCTCTACATACAACAGTTAGAAAGCGAGTAATCTATTTTTTAGGTTTTCTTTATAATTACTAATTGTTTTAAATAGTATCTTTAAGCTTCAATGAAAAAAACGATCTCATGAAGCACTTACTTATTGTTGTATTTCTTTTTACAACGGTTCAATTTTCAGCACAAAACGATGCTGATAATCTCAAAAAAATCTATTCTAGCTCATTAACAAATGGAATGAGTTACCAATGGTTAGATCACTTATCTAATCAAATTGGCGGACGATTATCAGGCTCACTAAATGCCGAAAAAGCAGTGCAATACACTAAAGAGGAGTTTGAGAAACTAGGTCTTGATAAGGTTTGGTTGCAACCTGTTATGGTGCCACGTTGGGTAAGAGGTGCTCCAGAATTTGCCTACTTTGAAACATCACCAGGTGTGACTACGAATGTTAATATTTGTGCTTTAGGTGGTTCAGTTGCTACACCAGCTGGTGGCTTGAAAGCCAAAATTATTGAGGTAGGTACTTACGAGGATATTAAAACCTTAGGTCGAGAGAAAGTAGAAGGTAAAATTGTATTTATTAATAGACCAATGCAAGCCGACTTAATAAACACCTTCGAAGCTTATGGTGGTTGTTCTGTAGAGCGTTATGCTGGTGCTGCAGAAGCTGCAAAATATGGAGCTGTGGGAACTATTGTTAGGTCTTTAAATTTGAGATTAGATGATTATCCGCATACAGGAAGCATGGGTTATGGTGATTTACCTAATAATAAACGTATTCCTTCTGCTGCAATAAGTACTAATGATGCTGAATTATTAAGCGGAATATTAGCGCTTAATAAAAATATAAATTTCTTTTTTAGCCAGAATTGTAAACAACTAAAAGACGTACAATCTTATAATGTCATTGGAGAAATTACTGGAAGCGAATTTCCTAATGAAATCATAGTTGTTGGTGGCCATTTAGATTCTTGGGATTTAGGTGATGGTTCTCATGATGATGGAGCAGGAGTTGTACAATCTATGGATGTACTTAGATTATTAAAAGAAAGCGGAATCAAGCCAAAAAGAACCATTAGAGCTGTGTTATTTATGAACGAAGAAAATGGTCTTCGTGGTGGAAGAAAATATGCTGAGGTTGCCAAATCAAAAAAAGAAAAGCATGTTTTTGCTTTAGAAAGCGATTCTGGAGGATTTACACCTAGAGGGTTTAGTTTTCAATGTAGTGAAGCAATGTTAGCAAAAGTACAAAGCTGGAGACCTTTATTTAAGCCTTATTTAATTCATTATTTTGAAGCAGGTTATAGTGGTGCAGATATTGGTCCTTTAAAAGATGATACTATCGTTCTTGCAGGTTTACGACCAGATTCTCAACGTTATTTTGATCATCATCATGCAGCAAATGATACGTTTGAGCATGTCAATAAACGTGAGTTAGAATTAGGAGCTGCATCTATGACAGCTTTGATTTATCTGATGGATACATATGGAACAGAGACTATTTCTAATGAAGTTGAATTAAAAGACTAAGACTAATTAACAAATAAAATACAATTTGATGAAGCATATTTACTTAATGATTGCTGTATTAATAACAACGATAGCCTACTCTCAAAACATGAAAAACGATGAGATCCCATATTATGAAGTGCCAGAATATTCTAAAGAATTCACAGCAGGAACAATGGCTGCTCGTATGGTTGATGCTTTAGGGTTTCGATTTTATTGGTCTAGTGAAGGTTTAACAAGTAAAGATTTAGAATATAAACCAAGTGACGATGTGCGTTCTACAGCAGAAACCATTGATCATATTTTAGATTTATCTTACATTATTGTAAACTCTACGTTAAAGAAACCAAATGGCAAGGTAGATAACTCTGAAATGACTTATGATGAAAAGCGTAAGCAGGCCTTAATCAATCTAAAAATGGCAGCAGATGTTTTAAGAGCAAGTGATGATATCTCACAATATAAAATCATTTTTGGAGAAAATGAAATTCCGTTTTGGAATCAAGTCAATGGTCCAATAGCAGATGCAATTTGGCATTGCGGACAACTGGCATCCTTCCGAAGAACTTCTGGGAATCCTATTAATCCAAATGTAAATCATTTTAGAGGCACTGTTAAGCAGTAGTTATTACTGAAAAATATTTCTAAAAGATACATTTTCAACAATATAGGTGCTTTATATTTTGGATATTGATGAAAATGTTTTATTTTCCTACAAGTATCTAGGATTAAATACAAATGATGAAACAAAAGATTTTATATATCGCTTTTATACTATTCCCTTTATTTTGTATTTCACAAAACACGCAGGAGTTAATATGTAAGATAATAGATACTAAAACAGGAGAACCTGTTGTATTTGCTTCAGTAGCTGTTAAAAATCAAAATGTTGGTGTTATATCTGATGATGATGGGAGTTTTAGATTACCAATAACTTATAAAAATGATAATACAATTATCATAATATCATGCATTGGATATGAAACTATAGAGGTTAAAGTAAATGCATTAGCTAATGGTCAGTTAAATATTTTAAAGTTAAAACCTAAAATAGAATCGCTTGAAGCTATTACTATTACTGCGAAAAAGGATCCCAAGCGAGTAAAAGCAGATTACATTCCAGCTAGAGATATTGTTCAAAAGGCACTCATGAATATATCTTTAAATTATCCAACAAACCCTCATTCATACATTGGGTATTATCGGGAGTATCAGGTGTTGAATAAGCGATATTTTAACCTTAATGAAGGTATCATGGAAGAATTTGATGCTGGGTTTAAGACTAATAAAATATTTTATAAAGACAATCAAGCAGCACTTTACAGTTTTAAGCAAAATGAAAAGTTCCCTCAAGACTCTGCGCTAGCTAAATCATATGATAATAAAAACTTGAAATTTATTGAGCAAGCTACTATAACTGGATTTGGAGGGAATGAGTTAAGTATTCTAAATCTCCACAATGTTATTAGATATAATGATAAAAAGTCATTTTCATTTATTGATGTTTTTAAGGAAGATTTTATATATAATCATATTTTTAGGTTGACTGATAAGACCTACTTAAATGATGAACCAATTTACGTTATTAAATTCTATGCTTTAGAAGAAGTTGCAGGTACAAAAAATACAGCAGATGGAGTTATTTACATATCTTATAATGATTTTGCTATTCATAAATTAGAATACAATGGATACTATATAAATGATCCAAAACCATTTTATTCTTTAACAGTAGAATACGCTCCAAGAGGTGATAAAATGTATTTAAACTATGTCTCATTTTACAATACATTTAAAGCGAAAAGTGGAGATGCCTTTAAGATTAATACTGTTGAGTTTGATGATAACGACAATGCTTTTCTAGTAAATTTCAGCAATGATATAGATGAAAGTACTATTGTAAAGAAAAGACGTTTTAAGTTTGAATATAATCAAGATAGGTTGAAAATTGCTAAGGTAGATTTGATCTCAAAACGACAACTCAAGATTACGATAGCTGATAAATTGACAGATGATGAAATCGAAGATTTTAAATCATTAAAAGGCATTGAATATAAAATTAAAAATGTTGCAGATTTAGCAGGGCGACAACTAAATGAGCTATCATTTATAGATACAGATCAGTTTAGGGAGTATTTTGTTCAAGAAGTTTTTAAGAATAAGGAACTGCCAGATAATTTGATATTTGTAAATAAAATAATGTCGTTGAGAAAATCAAAAATAAACACTAATGCCATTGATATTGATAAATACTGGATCAACTCACCATTAAAAGAAACTAAAAACTAAGTTTAGGTTAATCACCATGTTCATCTAGATACAATTCTTTCTCAACATAATAGTGATGTAATTGGCGACCTACTTCTGCTAGAAATGGAATCCCTACAGATTCATATTCATAAACATCATCGTTGAAAATTTCATCTTTGTTGACATGTATAGTTGCTGTAATTAAAAATGAAACACCATGTTTATTGTCTTCTATTAAAGCACAGTCAGTTAAATAACCATAAGCATAACCTACCTTGTTAGAAATATCTATGTGTTCTGGAATTCTATCTTTGGTATCTCCAAACATGAAAAACTTAACATAACCATCGTAATATTCAGTATCATTATAGCCAACTTCTCTAGGAATTGTTTTCATAGTCTTCAATAAAAACTCTTGATCTTCTTTACCTATTATAAATTGCTCTTTAATTTCAAAAGCATTAGGATAACTAACCCGTTTCATCATCTCATGCAAGGTAGAAATAGGTAGATAGTTTTTTTTTGAAAAATCCATAGGTTCATTTGCGAGATGATCGTTTTTGTAATATCCTTTTCCTTTTTTAAGCTTACGTAATTGAAGTGGTTCTATTTCAGAATTGATCGTTGAAGGTTGGATATATTGAACAGAATCTGATAATCTAAAAACAATAGGTTTGGTTTTAGAGTTTTCTGCATCGTTAGACTCTAATCGATGAGAAATTTGAGCAGGTTGCAATCCTTTTTCTTTTAGTTTAGCGTTGATATAATCGCGACCTAAAAACTCATATAACCTGTTGTATGCTTCATTATCACTAACAGCAAAAATTGCAGTAACATTATTTCGTATGGTAGAGTAAATAGAATCACCTTCAACTAGAAAAGGTGTCTCGCTATTGATGTTTTCAATACTATTTACTTTTTCTAAAGCTAAAACAGCAATTGGAAATTTGACTGAACTTGCTGGATAAAAGTAGTTGCTGTCATCTACTTGAAAATTGTAACTATATTCCTCGAGTCCTGTATTCCAATTAGTGAGTTCAGATACTTTTATCTGTACTTCATGCGCCTCTATATTATCCATAACCGCTTTTATAGCTGGATGATTAGAGTCTAGAATGTCAGGTAGCGGATCACTATTGTAATCTTTATTACAACTCGTTACTACAAGTATTAAAACTAAAAATGATAGATACCTCATAATGTTTAAAGATAAAAAAACGCAAGATGTAAGTCTTGCGTTTTTTGCTAAAAGTTTATTTCTACTTGATTATTCAAAATATCATGAAAAGTTTCGCGTTTTCTAATGAGGTGTGCTTTTTTATTGTACCAAAACACTTCTGCAGGACGATAGCGTGAATTGTAATTTGAAGCCATAGAATAACAATAAGCTCCAGCATTTTTAAATGCAAGAATATCATCTTCATTAATTTCTGTAATTCGCCTATTATTTGCAAAAGTATCGGTTTCACATATGTAGCCTACTACAGAGTAAAAACGTTCTCTGCCTTTAGGGTTAGAGATATTAATAATCTCATGTTGAGATCCATAAAGCATTGGTCTAATTAAGTGATTAAACCCAGAGTCTATTTGAGCAAAGACAGTTGAGGTGGTTTGTTTAACAACATTTACTTTTGCTAAGAAATAGCCAGCTTCACTTACTAAGAACTTACCAGGTTCAAAAGCTAAGGTTAATGGTTTGCCATACTCTTTACAAAATTCATTGAATCGCTTTGACAGTTTTTCTCCTAATTCTTCAATATTTGTTTCAATATCTCCTACATTGTATGGTACTTTAAATCCAGATCCAAAATCAATAAAATCTAAATTTTTAAATTTTTTTGCAGTATCAAATAATATTTCACTCGCATATAAAAACACATCAATATCCAAAATATCACTTCCTGTATGCATGTGAATACCATTAATATTCATGTTTGTATTCTCTACGATTCTTAGTAAATGCGGAATTTGATGAATAGAAATCCCAAACTTACTATCAATATGCCCTACGGAAATATTCGTGTTACCACCAGCCATCACGTGTGGATTAATACGAATACAAACAGGTGTTTTTGGGTGCTTCGTTCCAAATTGTTCCAAAACGGATAGATTGTCAATATTAATTTGGACACCAAGTTTTGCAGCTTTTTCTATTTCCGCTAGGGAAACTCCATTAGGCGTAAAAATGATTTGCTCAGGCTTAAAACCTGCTTTTAACCCTAATTGCACTTCCTGTATAGAAACAGTATCCAAACCAGAACCCAATTGATTAAACAATTTTAAAACCGAAATATTAGATAATGCTTTGACAGCATAGTTTAGCTTTAATTCTTTGACCTTACTAAATGCTGATGTTAGGCGTTTATACTGAAATTTGATTTTTTCTGCATCATAAACATAGACTGGGCTTCCAAAATCTTTAGCAATCTTTAATAAGGTATTGTGTTCCATTAGTTTTAAATCTTAAAATTCAACGTTTTTTAATGCGTCAAAATAAATGTAATCATTAATCAAAACATAAAAAATAAAAGAAAATTGTTATTTTTACACAAAATGTTAAATAATTAACAAATTGAAAACAATAGCATCTTGTGTGCAAGACATCATAGTTTCAAGTCCTTTTTTAGAAGAAGGCTTGTCGCGACAAATCATTAATTTTTCTGCTTTAGCAAAAGATCTGAATCAACCTATTTCAGAAATGCTAAGAAAACCTGTAAAAGATGGTGCGATAATGATGGCATTACGACGATATCAACAACCTTTAAATCTAGAGAATTCCGAACGTTTAAAAAGGGCGTTTAAAAACTTAGGAGATATAACAGTACGCTCAAATTTAAGTGATTTCACGTTCCAAAATTCTAAAACCTTAATACACAGTCATTCTCAAGTATTAGAAAAAATAAGTGTTAATCATCAAATATTTTATGCCTTTACACGTGGTATGTTTGAAAGTAATATTATTATATCAACCTCTGAAAAAGAGAGTATATTAAAGGCATTCAAGAATGAAACACAAATAGGGTTCCAAGAAAAATTATCTGCAATTAGTATCTATTTGCCAGATGGAAATTCTAAAATTGCAGGCTTATACTATCAAATTTTTAAGCGATTAGCTTGGGAAAACATCACCTTATATGAAGTTGTGTCTACAACTAACGAATTTACAATAGTGGTAGAAGATGATTTAGTTGATAAAGCATTTTCAGTAATTAAGCGCCTTAAAAATTAAAGCACTTTAAGTGAAATATAAAAGGATAGATGCGCTGTTCTTTTTAATCAAAATATAAGAGATCAAATCAGTAATAAAAACTATTGGTAGAAACCTTTAGTATGTTTATTTTTGTGGTCAATACAAGTAGTATTACATGCTTCGGAAATTTTAGCGAAGACGAACCATAAATTTCAAAATCAAATGAATTTACACGAATATCAAGGAAAAGAATTATTAAGCAGTTTTGGCGTACGTATTCAACGTGGTATTGTTGCACAAAATGCTGATGAAGCAGTTGCTGCAGCTAAGAAATTAACCGAAGATACTGGTACAGGTTGGCACGTGATTAAAGCACAAGTTCATGCAGGTGGACGTGGAAAAGGTGGTGGAGTTAAGCTCGCAAAAAACCTTGATGAAGTAAAAACAATAGCAGAACAGATTATTGGGATGGACTTAGTGACACCTCAAACATCTGCCGAAGGTAAACGTGTACACCAAGTATTGGTTACAGAAGATGTTTATTATCCTGGAGATTCTGAGCCAGAAGAATATTATATGTCTGTGCTATTAAATAGAGGAACTGGTCGTAATATGATTATGTATTCTACTGAAGGTGGAATGGATATTGAAACTGTGGCTGAAGAAACACCACATTTAATTTTCCATGAAGAAATAGATCCTGCAACTGGAATACTTCCTTTTCAAGCTCGTAAGATTGCTTTTAATTTAGGATTGTCTGGTGCAGCGTTTAAAGACATGACTAAATTTGTTACAGCTTTATATACAGCTTACGACAAGTCAGATTCTTCATTATTTGAAATTAACCCAGTATTAAAAACAAGTGATGATAAAATTATGGCAGTAGATGCTAAAGTATCTATTGATGATAATTCATTATTTAGACATAAAGATTTAGCAGCTTTACGTGATTTACGTGAAGAAAATGCAATTGAAGTTGAAGCTGGTGAGCAAGGACTAAACTATGTAGATCTTGACGGAAACGTTGGATGTATGGTAAATGGTGCTGGTTTAGCAATGGCAACAATGGATTTAATTAAACAAGCAGGAGGAGAGCCAGCTAACTTTTTAGATGTTGGTGGTACTGCAGATGCAGCTAGAGTAGAAGTTGCTTTTGAACTTATTCTAAGAGATCCAGCTGTAAAAGCAATATTAATTAACATTTTTGGAGGTATCGTTCGTTGTGATCGTGTTGCTCAAGGGGTTATTGATGCTTATAAGAACATGGGTAACATTGAAGTGCCAATTATTGTTCGTTTGCAAGGTACCAATGCAGATATCGCTAAGAAATTAATTGATAATTCTGGATTAGATGTTATGAGTGCTACAGAGTTTCAAGAAGCTGCAGATAAAGTTCAACAAGTTTTAGCATAGTTCTTAAAACATAAATAAAAATGAGCCTGCATTATTTTGTAGGCTTTTTTTTTATTTTAATCGTATGATAGATACCTACGATTTTGTATCATTGTATATTATTAAAAATCAAAATATTATGAAAATAAAATTACTTTTACTTTTTTGTTTATCAACTGTGTTAATTCAAGCTCAGGCACCAGTTACTAATTATTTTAGTGCACCATTGTCAGAATATGCAATTGTATCTGGTACTACAGATCAAACTGCAACAGGAGCAAATGCAACATGGAATTTTAGCGGTTTAACATCAACAGAAAACAATATAGATACGTATACTGCTCCAACTGCTGGACAACTTGCAGATTATCCTGGTACAACTCAAGTGTTTACCATTACAGATGAAGCCATGAATGCTACTGATGCTTTTTTTAAAGTTGTTGGTTCAGACCTTTCATTAACAGGAGCAAGTAATCCTCAGTTTGTTTTAGATTATAATACAGATAATGCATTTATTGGGACGTATCCTTTAACTTTTGGAACTGCTGCAACAGTAGACAATATTGCAGGTCAAATAATGGCTCAAGGTCAAACAGCAAATTATACAGGTACCATTACTACAGAAGTAGATGCTCATGGTACATTAACTTTTGATGTGGTTGGTCAAGGTACTTACAGTGGTAGTGTAACACGAATTAAAACAGTACAGCAAATTGGTTTTACTATCGTCATATTTCCTGGAACGGCATCTATTACAACGTATAACTATTATAAGGACTCTGATGGTGCTTTAGTGTTTAGAACGACTGATGGAGGTGTAGATGTACCAGGTGTGTTAACCGATACATTTTCTTCAGCAGAGGCTTTAATTACAAATACATTATCTATTGATGATAATCAACTTTTAGCTAATGAGATCACAATTTACCCTAATCCAGCACAAAATGTTTTAAATATTCAATTAGCAAATTCAAATGCTATTGAATTTGTTAGAATACTAGATATAAACGGTAGAACAGTTCTTACGACTAACGATAATAGTAATGTTATAGATGTAAATTCATTGCAAGCAGGTTTTTATATTGTTACAGTGTCAACACAAGCTGGTACAGTTACTAAAAAGTTTATTAAGGAGTAATTACCTTACTTTAAATACATTGACCTGTTACGTTTTAAAATGTAACAGGTCTTTTTTTTACGCAACCTTTTCTATCTTTATGCATCTACTAATAAAATAATCAAATTATGAAAAACATAGGCGTATTGATTGTAATGGTGTTTTCATTAATTGCTTGCTCAGATAATGACAACGCAAAAAGTGCAGATGCCGAACTATTAGGAACTTGGAAACTTTCAGAGATTTATTCAGATCCAGGTGACGGAAGTGGAGATTTTGCAAGCGTAGATAGCGAAAAAACCATTTCGTTTTTGTCTAACGGAACCGTAAACTCAAATGCTAATTTATGTTTTATCTTTTCTGAAATTGGCCAGTCGTCAACTGGGACGTACTCAGAAACTGACATGACAATAATTATTTCAGATTGCAATTTAAACCCAGCTACAGTATTTTTTGAAATTGATGGTTCAAACCTAATTTTATCATATGCATGTATTGAGGCTTGTCAAGAAAAATATATAAAGCTTTAAAATAGACTTGTTTGAGTTAGTGAAGTTTCTCTTTAAGTAGACTTTTAATTATAAATGCAAACCACACTCTGTTTTAGGGTTATTATTCCAACGGCCATCACGATCATCTCCAGGAATTGTACAATGTTTACAACCAATAGAATTGTAGCCTTTTGCAACAAGTGGATGAAAAGGTAAATCATGCTCCTTAATGTATGCGTCACGTGTCTCTTTTGAAATATCAAGTAACGGATAAAACTTTAAAATCTCACCACGTAATTCAAAAATGTCAAGTGTAGAGCGATGATCACTTTGCCATTCCATCAAACCAGAAACCCAAACTTTATACTGGTTTTTGATAATATCTAAGGGCTTTACTTTATTAATTGAACAACAAAAATCGGGATTCTTTGACCATGTTTTATCTTTGATTGTGAATTCATGTTCCTCTTTTAAAGCACTAATTGAAGATACGTTTAAACCGTAACGCTTTGTGAGTTCTTCTTTATATTTGATAGTGTCTTCAAAATGGTAACCAGTATCAATAAAAAAAACAGTTTGCTTTTTATTTACTTCAGAAAATAGCTTTAATAAAAACGCAGAGGTTGCAGCAAAAGAGCTAGTCAGCATGACATCAGTGACATCAAAGTCTTTGTATAATTGTGCAATACGCTCTGAAGCTGATAAAGGTTTGTACTTTTTGTTAAGCGCTTTTATTTCAGCTACGGAAATATTAGGAATAACTTTTTTTATAACAGTTGTTTCGAACATAGAGATTTAATATAGTGTGGCAAGTTAGTATACTATTCCAAAGAATATATATGAACGAATAATTTTTGCGAAACTGATAATTTAAGGCTTCTTTTTTTGTGGTTTTGGCATTGGACCACGTAAATGAATGATTAATGCATTAAGAAAATTTCTTAATACTTGGTCACCACACTCCATGTAATTAGGATGGTCTTCACGTCTAAACATAGCATTGAGCTCGCTTTTAGTGATTCTAAAATCAACGAGTTCTAAGATCTTTACAATATCATTATCACGTAATTTATGTGCAACTCTTAGTTTTTTGAATATATCGTTATTTGTCATCTGTAAATTTATTTTTCTTTCCTTTTAAAAAGAATTTATTGTTTTTATTTAGTTTAAAACCACTTATTTCTATGTAAAAGCGTCTTCAATCTTAATAATTTGTAATAAAAACGAAAGTACATAATTTTTAAGAATTTTAGTCTTATGCAGTTCATCGATAATGATTTTAGAAAGCCTAAAAATCGATGAACGGTAACTTGGTTTTAAAAACCTGAAAATCAATTAGTTATATTTAATAATGGTAGAGATGTAGGAAAAACACGACGAACGACATCAAATTTTTCGATAAGCTACTAACTATCAACGTTTATAAATTAAAGTTACTTATTAAATTTATAAAACTAAAAATCACGAATCCCTCATAATATGATAAATCGCGTTGAAAAGCTTAGTCTACTATCTGAAATGATAGCTTTTGCACAAGCAGACGATTCTATAAAATCTATTGAATACAAATTTTTGTTTAGCATTGCCAAACAATTAGATATTTCAAAAGATGACTTTGACTACTTATTTGAACATCCAGTTACTTACGTACATTTAAAATCACATAGTGAACGTATAGTACAATTTCATAGATTGGTTTTACTCATGAATCTCGATAAAAACATCTCAAGTAAAGAATTGGTTAAACTTCATAATTTTGGATTACGAATGGGATTAAGTCACGAATCAATTAATCGTGTTTTAGATTTAATGGAAAGTTTTCCAAATAGAATGGTACCACCAGATTTCCTGATTGATATTTTTAAAGTTCAGTATAACTAAGTATTTAGATATTTTGTTAGGCTATCTTTTATAAAATAATTCCAACCAGCAAGGCAACTTTCCCATTTAAATTCAGGGATTTCATAAGGAAAATCTTCAACAATTTTAGTTGTCAATCTAAGTTTTGTTTGATGACCATCTTCAATTAATTCGAAGGTCACAATAGAATCACCATTGTAGCCTGTATAAGACCAGTTATAAACTATTTTTTTCTGCGGAATTACTTCAGTTATAACCCAGATATGTGGAAATATTCTGTCTTCAGATTGGACCGTAAATTCTGTCTTAAAACCAACAACAGGTTCAAAATCTGGAATATTATCAAAAAACCATTGAGTCATTTCATCCAATTGAGTTATAGCTTTCCATACACGTTCAATGGACTGATCAAAAAGATGTTCTACTAGTATTGGTTTATCAGTTGTTTTCATGATATGAAATTATGTCAATTTTAATGTCTCCAGTTTCTCTTGATAGCCTTTAAGCTCATCTCTCAATTTTGCAGCAATAATAAAATCTAAAGCTTTGGCAGCTTGTTCCATTAATTTGCGTTTCTCTCTAATTTTCTTTTCTAATTCACCTTTAGTTAAGTATTCACTTTCAGGCTCTGCTGCTCTAGCGGCTTCTAGTTCATAACTGTATGTGCTTACCGAGTTTTTAGACAACGCACTATCTAAACCTTTCTTTAAGGCAGTAGGAACAAGGTTGTGTTTCGTATTGTAGGCAATTTGTTTTCCTCGTCTATATTCTGTTTCATCCATTGTTTTTTGCATGCTTTTGGTAATTTTATCAGCATACATAATGGCTTTACCGTTAAGGTTTCTCGCGGCTCTACCTACAGTTTGCGTAAGTGAACGGGTAGAACGTAAAAACCCTTCTTTATCTGCATCTAAAATAGCAACCAATGATACTTCTGGTAAATCTAAACCTTCACGAAGTAAATTGACACCAACGAGTACATCAAATACTCCTTTTCTCAAATCTTGCATGATTTCTACACGCTCTAAAGTATCAACATCACTATGAATATAACGAGATCTAATTTGAATACGATCTAGATATTTAGTTAATTCTTCAGCCATACGTTTGGTTAACGTCGTTACTAATGTACGTTCATCTTTCTCGATACGTTGATGAATTTCTTCAATTAAATCATCAATTTGATTTAAACTTGGACGAACCTCTATAATTGGATCTAATAATCCTGTAGGTCTAATAACCTGTTCTACATAGACACCATCTGTTTTTTGTAATTCGTAATCTGCAGGCGTTGCACTCACATAAATCACTTGGTTTTGCAAGGCTTCAAACTCTTCAAATTTAAGAGGTCTGTTATCCATAGCAGCAGGTAGTCGAAATCCGTAATCTACCAAATTCACTTTTCTACTTCTATCACCTCCATACATCGCATGAACTTGAGAAATAGTCACGTGACTCTCATCAATAACCATTAAAAAATCTTCAGGAAAATAGTCTAATAAACAAAAAGGTCGTGTTCCAGGTAGTCGTCCGTCGAGATAACGAGAATAATTCTCAATACCAGAGCAATAGCCTAATTCACGAATCATTTCTAGGTCAAATTCGGTTCGTTCCTTAAGACGTTTTGCTTCTAGATGTTTACCAATCTCCTTGAAATAATCATGCTGTTTTACCAAGTCATCTTGGATCTCACGAATAGCACCTTGCAATACATCTGGAGACGTCACAAACATATTTGCAGGATAGATGGTAAGTCTGTCAAAATGTTCAATCACTTCATTCGTTTGAATATTAAACTGCTCAATATCCTCAATTTCATCACCAAAAAAGTGAATTCTATATGCATCATCGGCATAACTCGGAAACACATCAACGGTATCGCCTTTTATTCGGAAATTTCCATGCTTAAAGTCTGCTTCTGTTCTAGAGTATAAGCTCTGTACGAGTTTATGTAATAGATTAGTTCTAGAAATTTCTTGATTAATTTCTAACGAAATCACATTTTTTTGAAATTCTACAGGATTCCCAATACCGTATAAACAAGAAACAGATGCGACAACAATTACATCACGACGACCAGAGAGTAGGGAAGAGGTTGTACTCAAACGCATCTTCTCAATTTCTTCGTTAATAGATAAATCTTTTTCTATATAGACTCCAGAAACTGGGATGTAAGCTTCCGGTTGATAATAATCATAATAGGAAACAAAATACTCAACCGCATTTTCAGGAAAAAACTGTTTAAATTCAGAATATAACTGAGCAGCCAGTGTTTTATTATGCGCTAAAACTAAGGTAGGCCGCTGCACTTCCTCAATAACGTTGGCTACTGTAAATGTTTTACCAGAACCTGTGACACCAAGTAACGTTTGATATTTTTCATTAGAGTTCATACCATTCACCAATTGTTTTATGGCTTGAGGTTGATCTCCTGTGGGTTTAAATTCTGATTGTACTTTGAAACGCATGTAACAAAGTTACGATAAAGATTAGTTCAAATCAATCACTTAATATTATAAATTACGCAATTTATTGAGCTAATTAATAGGAACTTTTTTTACCGTAGAATGTAGGTGACTTATTTTCCATTTCCCGTTTGTTTTTTGCCAAACTTTAGTAACAAATTCTTGTGTTTTTGTGCTGTCATCAGTAGTGTATTCTAATGTTTTTATGGTATAACCAGAGTTTCCAGATAATGGATAGATATCTAATTTATCAACTGTTGGCGTTTTAAAAGGTCTAGAAATTGAATTGCAGAACTTCTCAATTATTGTTTTAGAAGGGATTTTTTTTCCGTTTGCTAAAAAAGAAATATCGTCATCCATAGACTCTAATACTTCAGAGCATTTGCCATCTTTAAATGCTTTTTGCTCCTTAAGTGTAGCAGCTTCTATTTCGCTTCTAACACTACTATCTGTTTGTCCATTACATAGCGCATAACTTGAAATAAGGAGTAATAAAATAATATTTTTCATCTTGTTTTAGTTTAAAGTTTTTTTGTTTCTAATTGTTCAATTCTAGACAAAAGTGCTTCTAATTGTGAGTTTTGTTCAGCATTGATAGACTTCTCAATATCAATAATTTGTTGTTGCTCTTTGATGGCATTAATAAGTACAGGAATCAAATCAGAATAGTATACGCCAAGCCTGTCTAATTCTGTTTTTTCTAGAGATGCATTTTCATCGTCTGATGTAGCTTTCCATTCATGACTCATAACAACTTCAGGAACAAGATCTAAAAGGTCTTGAGCGATTAAACCCAGTTTGGTGCTTTGATGTTCCCTGTTTTTCCAGTTGAAGCTTACTGGATTCATTTTTAAAACTTCATCAAGACCATAGTTAAGATCTTTAATGTTTGTTTTATCTCGTCTATCTGAAGTATTTATGGTGCCATCTGTTGCCCAAAGT
>CAJQOA010000078.1 GCA_905479815.1 uncultured Psychroserpens sp. | reverse complement strand
CATACTCCTTTGCGTGAGAGATTACTTTTTTAAATTGATCTTCGTTTGCCATAGTGCAAAAATAAAAAATCGCTCCAATTAATGGTGCGGTTTTTAATAAATTATATAAGGTTGATTATAAACTAATTCTTAATTTAGATTTACTTGTGTACTTCCTAGCTTTCTATCCTTATGAAAAATAGAGATATAGTAATTACCTTTTTCTAAAGGTTGGTCGTTTGTGTCAGCATCTACATCAATGCAAACTTCTACAACATTATTATTATAAGTTACTATTTCTTTAGCACTGTAGATTAATGTTGATTCACCAAAAGTAACAGAGCCTTTGTCAGAAAGGACATTGTTTTTAGGGTTTACAATCTGTATGTAAAGGTCTTTATCTCCTGCTTCTGTTAAAGAGTTTTCAGCAAGAATAAAGCAAACTTCTATACTGTGAACGCGTTTAGCTTTATTACTTGCTCTTTTAGCTCCAAAAAATGTCTCATAACCTTTTGCTTTAAATGAATTAGCTGTAAGTAATGCTCCTTTTTCTAAACTCTCGTTTAAATTTTTATTTTTCTTAACTAAAGAAGAATTTTCACGTTGCTGCTTTTTTAACTCATTGTAAGCAAGCAGTTTTTCTTTCTCTAAGCCTTTATTTACTTTATCTAATGAATCTACAGTAGTGAATAAAACCTTATTTTTAAGTTTTATGTTAAAGAGTTGTTGTTTGAATTTTGCTAGTATAGAAAGATCACTACGTACCATTCTTAGAGAATCCAAAGTTAATTTGGTTGCTCGTTTAGCACCTTCCAGTTGGGAAGATATCAGATCATTGGAGATGGAAACATCATCATATCTTGTGATCATTTGAGATAATTCACTTTCAACGAGTTTCTTTTCTTGTTCTAAAAATTGCTGATGCGATGCAATGGATTTGTAACTTGTAAAACTGTAAACAGTTAAAACTGCAACTGCAATAATTAAAGAACCAATAATTAATCTGTAGTTAAATAATTGAGGGTTAACTATCATTATTAATTTTGTTATTTAATCATGCGAAACTAAAGAATATGTTATCAATAATTAATTTTAATCGTTGAAATGATAAAAAACTTGTTAAACTTGTTTTTTCCGGAAGTTTGTAGAGCATGTAGTAATCATTTGTCTGATAATGAACTACAAATTTGTACAAGCTGTAGACATAATTTGCCTTTAACAAATTTTCATGACGATCATGATAATGCAGTGCATAAAATACTCTACGGAAGAGTGAAATTAGAACAAGCTACTGCTTTGCTACATTTTTCTAAAAAAGGTATTGTACAACAGCTCATGCATAATCTTAAATATCGAGGACATGAAGATATTGGCCAACTTTTAGGAGAATGGCTGGGAGATGAGTTAAAGATACTTGATGGTTATTCAAATATTGATGTTGTTATTCCTGTTCCTCTGCATAAAACAAAACTTAAATCTAGAGGCTTTAATCAAGTTGATAAATTTGGTGTTGCTATAGCTAAAGCTTTGAATGCAGAGTATAATCCTTCCGTATTAATAAAAACAACAAATACTAAAACACAAGTATTTAAGGATAGATTAAAACGAATTTCTAATAATAATACCAATTTTAAAATTGTTAATGGAGGCCGTTTAGAGAATAAGCACATACTTATAGTAGATGATATCATTACTACTGGAGCGACTATAGAAGACTGCTCTAATACATTGTTAGAAATAAATGGTATTAAATTAAGTTTAGCAACTATGTCAATCACAGATTAAAACGAAGTTAATTGTTTTGAAGATACATAGGTTTATTGTTAATTTGTTGAAATTAGAAGCACGCATGCGTAAGAACGTTTTACATAGTTTAGTCCTACTTATAATTATTTCACTAGTGATAAGTTGCGCCAATAGAGGTACACCATCTGGTGGGCCTAAAGATGAAATAGCGCCAGTAATCATAAAATCGTCACCTGAGAATTTGACGACTAATTTTAAAGGCAAGGAGATTAATATATACTTCGATGAGTACGTTAAAATTAAAAACCTTCAAAAACAGCTTATTATTTCGCCACCAATGGATCCTGAACCAACAGTAACACCTTTAGGAACGGCAAGTAAATACATCACGATTACAATTAATGATACCTTAGACGATAATACAACCTACGCTTTTAATTTTGGACAAAGTATTGTAGATAACAACGAAGAGAATCCTTATGATTATTACAGGTATGTGTTTTCTACAGGAGATTATATTGATTCACTATCTGTAAAAGGTCAAATTTTAGATGCCAAAGATAGAAGTCCAGAATCATTCGTGTCTGTTATGTTATATGAGAAAGATTCTACGTACACAGATTCTGTAGTTTTCAAACAAAAACCAAAATATATAACCAATACATTAGATAGTATCACAACGTTCAGTATTGATAATATTAAACCAGGAAGTTATAAATTAGTAGCTTTAAAGGACGATAACGGGAACTTTACATTTCAGCAAGATGTAGATAAAATAGGATTTTATGAAGGTTTTATTACTGCTCCAACAGATGAAAACTATGTTATAAAATTATTTAAAGAAGACGTGAATTTTGATGTAAAAAGATCTCGTCAAGTTGCAGGTCAAAAAATTGCATTTGGTTATGAAGGCGATTATAAAACAATGGAAATTGAATTGTTAGCTGATAAGCCAGAAGGATTTACAACACGAGTTACAAAAGATCCTAGTGCAGATACGTTGTACTATTGGTATAAACCAAAAATTGAATTAGATTCTACCCAATTCATAGTTAGAAATAAGACCTTTATAGATACGTTAAAACATAGGTTTAGAACTATAGATAAAGATTCGTTGACGATAAAAATGTTGTCATCTGGGACTTTAGGGTTTAGTGATGATGTGAAAATAACGGGAAGTATTCCTTTTGTGAAACTGGATAAAAAACAGATTAAAATTATAGATCAAGATTCTCTTGATATTCCTTTTGAGACGGTTTACAACACATTAGAAAATGTGTATAGCTTACAGTTTGAAAAGAAAGAATCTCAAAAATATGCAATAAAAATGTTGCCTGGAGCTTTAGAGGATTTCTTCGGAAATGTGAATGATACACTCAATTATAGCGCCAGAACAAAATTATATTCTGACTATTCCAACATAAGGGTAACGCTTAGAAATATGACTTTTCCGGCAATTATTCAGCTAATGAATGAAAAAGGAGATGTTAAATATGAGCAATTTGCTAAAGTAGACCGCTTATTAGATTTTAGAAATCTCACACCAGGAAATTACTATTTGAGAGTTGTGTTTGATGCTAACGGAAATCAAAAATGGGATTCTGGAAATTACTTAGAGCAATTACAAGCAGAACGTATTAGTTACTATCCAGAAATCATTGATGCGAGAGCCAATTGGGATCCTGTAATTGAGTTTATTGTTCTAGAGTAAATTGATCTCTATCATTTAAAAAACCTAGCTTCTCTCTATATTTAGAAATGTGGCCTTTTTTAAGAGTTACAATTTCTGTAGCTTCTTTTCCAATAGTAATTGTATCTAAACGTTCTCCTAAAACATCGTAAGCTGCCGAGTGTCCTGAGTATTCAAAATTATTTCCATCAAGTCCAACGCGATTAACACCAATACAATAACTCATGTTTTCTATTGCACGTGCTCTTAATAAAGTGTCCCAAGCAGCAATACGAACCTTAGGCCAATTTGCGACATAAAGCAATACATCATAATCATTACTGTTTCTAGCCCAAACAGGAAAACGTAGGTCATAACAAACTAAAGGGCAAATTTTCCAACCTAAGTAATCAACCATTAATACTGTTGAACCAGCTTTATAAGCCTTATGCTCTCCAGCTAAAGTAAATGTGTGTTTTTTGTCATAATGTTCAATTTTCCCATTAGGAAAGACAAACAGGAGTCGATTATAATAATTAGAATTCTCTTTGATGACGACACTTCCAGTGATAGCTGTGTTTTTTTGAGTTGCGAGTTTCTGCATCCATAAAACAGTATCGCCAGTCATGCTTTCTGCTGCTTGATTTGGATGCATTGTGAATCCAGATGTAAACATTTCAGGGAGAATGATAAGATCAACAGGTTGCAAAATTGAGCTTATTTTATTGGTAAAGTTAATTCGGTTTTGTTCTGGGTTTTCCCAAACCAAATTTGATTGTATGAGCGCTACTTTTAATTCTTCTTGCATGTTTTAAAATTACAAATTTTTTAAAACAAAAAAACCATTTTAGTTTGTGATACACATCTAAAATGGATTATGATTTATTTGTAAACCTAAGTGTTACATTTTGCTTTTCGCTTTAGCAATCGATTTTTGTAGTTTTTCTAATTTCTTAAGCCATTTTATTTCATCATTAGGAGATAGCTTTCCTTTTTTCTGGAGCTTCTCATATTTCTTTTTTGCATCACTCAATTTTTTATTAGATTTCTCAAAGTTATCTTGAGCTTTCTGTTTTTTCTTTAATGCCTTTTCTGCTCGTTTTTGTTCTTTTTCGGCCTTCTTTTGAGCTTTTTCAGCTTTTTTCTTGTCTTTTTCTAGTTTTTTAGCTTCTTTTTGAACCTTGTTTTCCTTTTTCTGTTTAGCCTTTTCTACTTTTTTGACTTCTTTTTCTGCTTTTTCTTTCAAAGCCATTTTTTCATTAATCAAACGAGCAGATTCTAAAATAGATCCAGTTTCTTCAATACTTAAAGTCTCTGTAACATCAACTCCATTAAGGAATATTTTGCTGTCTTTTACTTCGTAAGTTTTGCCATTTTTTAAAACTTCTTGAGCATTCATCGTTATGCTAAATACTACCAATAAAAGTGTAATAATATATTTCATGTGTTTTATTTTTAATTGTTCTATTTATAAGACACAAAAGCCACTTAAAAGTCACTTAAACTTGGTATTAAATATTGTTTAAAATTTCGGCTGCTGCTTTTAATGTGCCTTCCGTTTTTGCAAAGCAAAAGCGTAATACGCTATCATCACGTTGATTATCATTAAAAACAGATAATGGGATAGAAGCAATCCTTTTTTCTATGGTAAGTCGTTTTGCGAAATCAGTATCTTTTTCCGAAGTAATTTCAGAAAAATCTAACACTTGAAAATAAGTTCCTTTAGATGGTTTAAATTTAAATCTAGAATCTTTAATAAGGTTTAAAAAGGTGTCTCGTTTCTCTTGATAAAAATTAGATAAATCTAGATAATGATGAGGTTCTACTATATAGTCTGCTAACCCTTTTTGAGTTGGGTGATGTACAGAAAATACATTAAACTGATGTACGTTTCTATAGACTTCCATGAGTGTTTTTGGCGCACAACAATAACCAGTTTTCCAACCTGTATTATGAAATGTCTTTCCAAAAGATGCTGTAATAAAACTACGTTCTTTTAACTGCGGAAAACGACATGCACTTTGATGTTGCTCGCCATCAAATATAATATGCTCGTAAACTTCATCACTCAAAACAATGATATCGGTACCGTTTGTTAGGTCTTGAAGTTTTAGTAAATCGGGTTTGCTCATGACTGTTCCGCTAGGATTGTGAGGTGTATTAATTATTATCATTTTGGTGTTATGATTAATAGCTTCCTCTACGAGTTTCCAATCAATTTTATAGTTAGGTGCTTTAAGTGCAATAGCAACAGGTTTGCCGCCATTAAGTTTGATTGCAGGTTCATAACAATCATAAGCAGGTTTGAAAAGAATAACTTCATCTCCTGTTTTTATAAAAGTTGAAATAATTGTAAAAATGGCTTGAGTTGCACCAGCTGTGACTGTGATTTCAGTTTCAGGATGGTAAGACGTGTTGTAAAGTATCTCAAATTTTTTGGCGATAGCTTGGCGTAATTCTAAATTCCCAGCCATTGGAGCATACTGATTATATCCAGAATTCATGGCTTTTGAAACCGCATCAATTAGTTTTTGATCACTTTCAAAATTAGGGAAGCCTTGTGATAAATTAATGGCCTTGTGTTTACTTGCCAATGCGCTCATGACAGTGAAAATCGATGTTTCTACGTTAATAATTTTTGGTGTGAGTTGCATATTGTAAATATACGAATACATTAATGTGATAATAATTAAAAGAAAAAAGAGTTGTAGTGTTATACATAACCAATCTACTTTATTATTAAAAATTGCGTTCTCATATTATCAATTTTATTATTTGCTTGCAATATGTCTTCTAAAAAAACTTCAGTTTTAGAGCAATCTATAATTGGTGTTAATGAAATTCAGAGTCTTAAAACTTCAATAATAGAACCGTCTCTAGATTCTTTAAAACTCAATCTTAATTTCGAACCTAAAGGACATTATGCGTCAATTAAAAATGGAATAGAAACGGATAGGGCTTATTTTAAACGCTTGCATCAAACCAATCCAACAAAAGCTATTGATAGCACTTCTCAATATTTATATTCAAAGTTATTAAATGACATCGTACCACATTGGTATGGCACAGAATGGGATTTTAATGGTCACACCAACATACCAAATGATGGGGAAATTGCTTGTGGTTATTTTGTATCTACCACTCTAAAGCATTTTGGATTTAATCTCAATCGTTATAAAATGGCACAACAAGCTGGACTAATTGAAGCCAGGATGCTGCAACCAAAATCTGAACTTAAAATTTATAGAAATTTGTCTTTTGAAGACCTAAAAATAAAAGTAAACGCTGTTTATAATGATGGGATTTACTTTGTAGGATTAGACAATCACGTTGGCTATGTCATTGTAAAAGATAAAGAATTATACTTTTTGCACTCTAGTTATTGTGATGATAAAGTTGTTATTGAATTGGCTGAGATGGCACCATGCTTCTCTTCTCATATTTATGTTTTTGCTGAAATATCTACTAACAAGAATTTGATTAAAAATTGGATATTTAATACGCGTTTGAGCGTGCCTAACAATTAAAATAGTTTTAACTATTTTTTTATCTTTACGTACACACAAAACAACGTAATATGCGATTCTTAAAAATTATTTTCTTTTTCATTGCTTTTCAATTATCTGCTCAGCAAGGTGGTATGTGGATTCCTTCACTTTTAGAAGGTATGAATGAAACCGAAATGCAAAGCCTTGGTAGTAAATTAACAGCTAAAGATATTTATGACGTCAATAATTCTAGTCTTAAAGATGCTATTGGTCATTTTAATGGTGGCTGTACAGCTGAGGTAATTTCTCCTAAAGGTTTGATTCTTACTAATCATCACTGTGGTTTTGGACAAATTCAATCACATTCATCTTTAGAAAATGATTATTTAAAAGATGGGTTTTGGGCAATGTCTTCAGAAGAAGAATTACCAAATGAAGGACTATATGTAGAGTTTATAGTGAGTATTCATGATGTGACAGATAGCGTTTTAATGGGATTAGATGATACTATGACCGAAACAGATAAACAATCTCAAATTTCCAAAAACGGTAATGGCGTTTTAAAAGATTGGGCAAAAGAAACGTGGCAAGATGTCAAGCTTAAATCATTTTTTAAAGGCAATCAATATTTTCTATTTGTAACAGAGCGTTTTGAAGACATTCGTTTGGTTGGTGCGCCTCCAACAAGTATAGGAAAATTTGGTAGTGATACTGATAATTGGGTGTTTCCAAGGCATACAGGAGATTTTTCTTTATTCAGGATTTATGCAGATGCCAATAATCGTCCAGCAAAGTATAGTAAAGACAACAAGCCATATAAACCAAAACACTTTTTACCTGTATCATTGGATGGTGTTGAAGAAGGTGATTTCACAATGGTTTTTGGGTTTCCTGGTCGTACAGATGAATATTTACCAGCAGTTGCTATAGAGCATATTACAGAAGCATATAACCCAACTAATATTGCCATTCGAGAAGCCGCTTTAAAAGTGATAGATGCGAAGATGAAAACCAGTGATGATGTTCGTATTAAATACGCGTCAAAACAAGCCAGAATTGCAAATGCTTGGAAAAAATGGATTGGCGAAAACTTAGGAATCAAGAAAAGTAATGCAGTACAAAAGCGTCGTGAATTTGAAGCTACGTTTACAAAAGCACTTAAAGAAAAAGGCATGGAAGATACCTACGGAAATATTCTACCAGAATTTGATCGCTTATATAAAGATTATGCAGCTATCAATATTAAACGTAGAAACTTTATTGAGGTCTTTTTCATCACTAATGAGCTCATGAACATGACTATAAGAGCATATCAAATGGAAAATGCAAAAGCACCAGAAAAGGCAATTGAATCTATGAAAAACAGACTCAAAGGCATTCATAAAAATTATGACGTAACAGTTGATAAAGGTGTTTTTGAAGCAGTGATGCCATTTTATAATAAAAATGTTGATGCTAGTATTTATGAAACATCTGCATTTACAAATTTGGATAGCGCGTTAAAACTGCTTGAAGGAGAACCAAGTGAGGTTTTTAAAAAATTGAATAACGATGCTGCATATACATATGCAAAACCTATGATTGAAGAGTTTTATAACGAAACTAACCCAGAATTTCAGCAAAAAAACGAACCTATCACAGCGCTACAAACGATTTATATGACAGCTTTGATGAAGGTGTTACCAGAAGAGCGCTATTTTCCAGATGCTAATAGTACACTTCGTGTAACTTATGGTCAAGTTCGTGGGTATTCTCCTAGAGATGCTGTGTATTATAATCCAGTAAGTTATTTAGATGGTGTGATCGAAAAGTATGTGCCAGGAGATTATGAATTTGATGTACCTCAAAAATTAAGAGATTTATATGACGCTAAAGATTATGGTCAATATGCCGATGCCAACGGAAAAGTGCCAGTGTGCTTTTTAGGAACAAATCACACGACTGGAGGAAACTCTGGAAGTCCAGCGATAGACGCTGAAGGTAATTTGATTGGTTTAAATTTTGATCGCGTTTGGGAAGGTACGATGAGTGATATGAATTATGACCCAGAGATTTGTAGAAACATTATGGTTGATTTACGTTATGTACTCTTTATTGTAGATAAATACGCAGGAGCAAAGCATCTTATTGATGAAATGACCTTGGTGCATCCTAAGAAATAGAAGATTTAATATTATACTCATAAAAAAGCCTCTCTAAATTTAGAGAGGCTTTTTTTATGATTTTAATTTACCATAATATCATTAATAATCTTCACATGATGATTGGTATGCATCAATAAAAATCTATAGATTCTAGGCGTATTAACATTACCAAATAGAGGATGTTTGAAATAAGCGTTCTTGTCTAAACTAGCAATTGTTTTAACGCTGGTCTTTGCTAATTCTATTTGCGATATAAGATCGTCTTTTAAAATAACTTCTGGAGGTCTTACATGTTTTGGAGCTTTAGCTTTTCCTCTTGGAAAGAAACCAAGTTTGAAGAACACTTTCCCTAATAAACTAAAATTGTTTATATAGGTTTCAGGGTCTGATGATTGTAATGCAATGCATACATTATTCACAACTTTGAGACTGTGATCTATATGCCAAGCAATATCACTTTTAGATATTTTAGGATTAGAAACACTATGATTTTTTATATGATCTTCTAAGGTTGTAATTGCAAGATGTAATTTTTCTAAACTCATGAATTTTATTTGTGTCAAGTTAAGAACTTTTTATGCTAAAAAAGAAAACCCAAACGTTCATTTGAACGTTTGGATTAGTGATTTTATTATTACGAGTCTTTGCTTACGCTCAGAATGATAATTAGTATCTGTAATGTTCTGGCTTGTATGGACCTTCAACTTTCACACCAATATAATCTGCTTGGTAATCTGCTAATTCAGTAAGCTCAACACCAATTTTTTCTAAGTGTAATTTAGCTACTTTTTCATCTAAATACTTAGGTAACATATAGACATCATTTCCGTAGGCATCAGCATTTTTCCATAACTCAATTTGAGCTAGAGTTTGGTTTGTGAATGAGTTACTCATTACGAAACTTGGGTGACCAGTTGCGCAACCTAAATTTACTAAGCGACCTTCAGCTAAAAGAATAATATCTTTTCCGTCAATTGTATATTTATCAACTTGAGGTTTGATAGTATCTTTAGTATGACCATGCTTTTCGTTTAACCAACCTACTTGTATTTCGTTATCAAAGTGACCAATATTTGCCACAATAACTTTGTCTTTCATTGCTTCAAAATGCTCAGCACGAACGATATCTTTGTTTCCTGTCGTTGTGATAACGATATCAGAATTTCCAACTACGGTTTCTAGTTTCTTAACTTCAAAACCGTCCATTGCAGCTTGTAAAGCACAAATTGGATCAATCTCTGTAACAGTTACAATACTACCAGCACCTTTAAAAGACGCAGCGGTACCTTTACCAACATCACCATAACCACAAACAGTAACACGTTTTCCTGCAAGCATAGTATCTGTTGCACGACGAATCGCATCTACAGCACTTTCTTTACAACCGTATTTGTTATCAAATTTAGACTTCGTTACAGAGTCATTAACGTTGATAGCTGGCATTGTTAATGTTCCGTTTTTTACACGTTCGTATAAACGGTGAACACCTGTAGTTGTTTCTTCAGAAAGACCATTAATTCCAGCAGATAGTTCTGGATATCTATCTAACACCATATTTGTTAAATCACCACCATCATCTAAAATCATGTTTAATGGTTGACGATCTTCTCCAAAAAATAAGGTTTGTTCTATACACCAATCAAATTCTTCTTCTGTCATATCTTTCCAAGCATACACAGCAGTTCCTGCAGCAGCAATTGCAGCAGCAGCTTGATCTTGTGTAGAGAAGATGTTACATGAACTCCAAGTTACATCTGCACCTAAAGCTTGTAATGTTTCTATTAAAACAGCGGTTTGAATCGTCATGTGAAGACATCCAGCAATACGAGCTCCTTTTAATGGTTGCTCATTTTTATACTCTTCACGAAGACTCATTAGTCCTGGCATTTCAGCTTCAGCCAATTCAATTTCTTTTCTTCCCCAATCAGCAAGAGACATGTCTTTTACTTTGTTAGGCACGTAAGTCGTTGTTTTATTCATGTGTTTATTTTTTCTTTCTTAATTTTAATATGTTCTGCCTTTGGCTTTAGAGTTTAATTTTGGTTAAATTCGCTTGTCTAAAAATTACAATTCACTTTAGGCGCTGCAAAGATAATCATTAAGTTTCAGATAATTAAATGCCACTTTATAAAACTATCCAACCAAACTCACAAACTACTGTTAAAATCTGGAAGATTACAGAGTCGTATGATGATTTACTAAAACCCTTAGATCTAAAAAGTAATAGTTTAGAACGTGTGTTGGGAATGAAAAGTGAGTTGCATCAACGTGGTTTTCTTAGTGTTAGACATTTACTAAGAGCGTTTGGTTATACAGATCAAGATTTGTATTACGATGAGCATGGGAAACCGCATTTAAAAGATGGGAAACATATTTCTATTACACATTCCTTTACGTTTTCTGGTGTTATTATAAGCACTTCGGAAGTTGGCATCGATATAGAAAAGCAACGTCAAAAAATTATCATTATCGCCAAAAAATTCGTGGGTTATGAGTTTAATTATTTGTCTGAAAATGATGAAGACTACATTAAAAAACTCACTGTTATATGGGGAATTAAAGAGTCGCTCTATAAACTGTTTGCCACACCAGGTATGTTGTTTAGGGAACATTTTTTAGTGATTCCTTTTATGTTAGAAGATGGAGAAACGGTTGCTTGGATAGATTATGAAGACAAAAAATATAGATATAATACGCATTTTTTAGAATTTGAAGGATTCTCTTGTGCTTTTGTGACCATCTAAATGAAAGCGATTTACAATAACATATTGCGTTCAATTTCCGAAGACAAAAAAGGCTTAGCAGTTTTAATTGATCCAGATAAAATGATCGTTGAAAAAGCATCAGGCTTTATTGAAAAAGTAAACCAATCTATAGCAACTCATATTTTTGTTGGTGGAAGTACTGTTGATGATCATACTACAGAAATTTTAGTAGCTCAAATAAAAAAACACAGCCATTTACCTATTGTTTTATTTCCCGGAGATGTCTCCCAAATTACTAACCATGCAGATGCGTTATTGTTTTTATCTTTAATCTCTGGTGATAATCCAGACTATCTTATTGGGAAGCATATAAAAGCAGTTTCAAAATTAAGAGATTCTAGCCTTGAAGTCATACCAACAGGTTACATCTTAATTGAAAATGGAAAACAGACTTCCGTAGAAAGAGTAACACAAACCAAACCTTTATCTCGAGAAAACGCACAAATAATAGTGGATACGGCAAAAGCTGGAGCGTTATTAGGTATGAAACTTATGTATCTCGAAGCTGGAAGTGGCGCTCTTGAACCAGTGCCAAACGAAATCATTAGTTTTGTAAAACTAGAGTTGAATATCCCTTTAATTGTTGGTGGTGGAATTAGATCCAAACAACAATTAAATGAGGCTTATGACGCTGGAGCAGATCTGGTGGTTATAGGCACAGCATTTGAGAATGATGAAGCATTTTTTGAAGAATTAAAAGCACAATGATGAACATATCGGTAGAACTAACATTCACACCATTACAAGACGATTACGAACCTGCGATAATTCAGTTTATAAAAAAATTGCGAGCGTCTAGCTTAAAAGTGCTAGAAAACCCATTGAGTACTCAAGTATATGGCAATTATGATGAGGTCATGAAAACGTTGACCCTAGAAATAAAAGAAGCTTTTGAATTAATTGAAAGTGGTGTATTACATATGAAAATTGTAAAATCTGATCGTTACGACTATGAGCCACATTTTTGAGTTCTTTTTTGGTCAATATTATGACTATGCTACTACAGATATTGTACTAGAAATTATAGCAGTAATTTTTGGTTTTCTCTCTGTGTGGTTTTCTAAACAAAATAAAATCTGGGTGTTTCCAACTGGGATGATTAGTACAGCAATATTTGTTTATTTGCTCGTGAAATGGGAATTGCTTGGTGATATGATGATCAATGCTTATTATTTTATTATGAGCGTTTATGGTTGGTATATTTGGACTAGAAAAGTTGACGATTCTCATGTCACACCCATTTCTAGAATGACTATTAAAGAGAAGCAAATAAGTGCGGGCATTTTTATTGCGACCTTATTTTTTGTCTATGCAGTCTATCAAGCATTTGATAAATGGACGAGTTGGGTTGCCTATGCAGATACCATCACAACAGCGATATTTTTTGTTGGGATGTGGTTAATGGCGAGACGAAAATTAGAAAATTGGATCTTCTGGATTATTGGTGATATTATTTCAGTACCACTTTACTTTTATAAAGGATTTACTTTTACTAGCTTTCAATATTTAGGATTTACATTTATTGCCATATTTGGTTATTTAGCATGGAAGAAAAACTTAAACAAATCACAGACACTAACCCAAACTGTATAAAAGTTGTTTTTTACGGTCCAGAATCTACTGGAAAATCTTCGTTAGTTAAAGAATTAGCGAAATGGTTTGACACGGTTTATGTAGAAGAGTATGCTCGTATTTATGCGGAAGCTAAAGCACAAAACAATTTGCAGTTAACAAAAGAAGATGTGTTGCCAATAGCCATCGGACAAATAACTTCGGAAAATGAACAACTAAAAACAGCTAATAAGCTATTAATTTGTGATACAGATTTACTGGAAACAAAAGTGTATTCTGAGTACTATTACAACGGGTTTTGTCCAAAACCAGTAAAAAAATATGCGCATGAAAATACTTACGATTTATATTTTTTAACTTATATTGACACAGTATGGGAAGCAGATGGCATTCGTGACCAACCTAATAACAGACAGCAATTATTTAATCGATTCGAGAAAGAATTGAAGGATTTAAAAAAACCTTATGTTTTGATAAAAGGAAGTTTTGAAGAACGGCTAGATATTTGCAAAACCCAAATTGAAAACTTATTAAAATAAATACATTGAATTTTTCTAAAAAAGATATAAAACAAATAGAAAGCAAAGGATTAACTCTCAAAGTAGTTGAGCAACAAGTTAGACTTTTTGAAAATGGTTTGCCATTTGCAAACTTAGTTTCTGAGGCCACGATAGATAATGGAATTTTAAAATTATCAAAAGATGAAATTGAAAGTTATATTTCAAAATTTGATGATAAAAAGAATGATATCACTATTTTGAAATTCGTGCCAGCATCTGGAGCAGCAACAAGAATGTTTAAATTTTTGTTTGCGTTTTTAGATGAATATAATATCGAAAAAGGAAGTATCAATTCTTATATAAACAAGACTAAGAATAAAGATTTATCTCTATTTTTTATTGGTATTGAGAAATTTCCCTTTTATCATATTGTTTTGGACAAGTTAAAAGAAACCTTTCCAGATTTTGATGGTATGAATATCAATGAACAAGGATTAAAATTTGTTCAAATGATGCTTGAAAGTGATAAATTAGACTACGGGAATTCTCCAAAAGGATTGTTGCCTTTTCATCAGTATAAAAATCAAATGGTTTCTACTGCTTTTGAAGAGCATTTATATGAATCTGCCTTGTATACGTCAAGTAAGGAGTCTGCTAAATTGCACTTTACTATTTCAGAAAAACATAAGCATAAATTTGATGAAGAGTTTGCTAGAATTGAAGAAAAAGTAGAAGAGAAAACAGAATCAAAATTTGATATTTCATTCTCATACCAGAAAGAATCAACAGATACTATTGCAGTAACGTCTAAAAATAAACCGTTTAAAGAAGATAATGGTTCGTTGCATTTTAGACCTTCTGGACATGGTGCTTTGATAGAAAACATAAATGATTTAGAAGCAGATATTATTTTTATTAAAAATATAGATAATGTTGTTACTTACAAATACAAAGAGGAAGTTGCTAAACACAAAAAAGTACTAGCTGGACTTTTATTAGAAGTACAAGAACAAGCATTTAATTATCTTCATGTTCTTGAAACAGGCGATGCTTCCGAAGAAAAACTTATTGAGATCGGTGAGTTTTTAATCAATAGCATGAATGTCAAAATCAGTACTGAGTTTGAAAAATACTCTCTTAAATATCAAATAGAGTATTTAGCCGAAAAGTTAAATCGCCCGATTCGTGTCTGCGGAATGGTAAAAAACGAAGGCGAACCAGGAGGAGGTCCATTTTGGATTAAAGATGAAAGTGGAAACATCTCACTACAAATTGTGGAGTCTGCTCAAATTAACAAGAAGAGCAGGAGGCAAAAAAACACATTAAAGGACGCTACACATTTTAATCCAGTAGATTTAGTTTGTGGTATTAAAAATCACAAAGGCGAAAAGTATGACCTCAAAAAATTTATAGATCATAAAGCAGCTTTTATTACCATGAAAACCAAAACAGGAAAAGATTTAAAAGCACTAGAACTTCCTGGGTTATGGAATGGTAGTATGGCCAATTGGAATACGATTTTTGTAGAGGTGCCTTTAATAACTTTTAATCCAGTAAAAACAGTCAACGATTTACTAAAAGCACCACATCAAATTAAATAAAATGTTTGATGAGAAAGCCATATTAAGCGAGTTAAGTTTTAAAGCCATTAGAAGTTCTGGAGCTGGAGGACAGCACGTAAATAAAACGTCTTCTAAAGTTGAGCTAACATTTGATTTAGAGAATTCTCAGTTTTTATCAGAGACGCAAAAAGAACTCTTAAAAACCAATTTAAAGAGTAGGCTTACAAAAATGAATGTACTCATCTTACAATGTGGTGAAAGTAGGAGTCAGCATAAAAATAAATCTATAATTATTCAACGTTTTTTAGATTTGATTGCAACCAATTTAATTGAGGAGAAAGATCGTATTCCTACTAAAATTCCAAGAGCAGTTGTTAGAAAGCGTCTCACTAATAAACGAAAAACTTCAGAAAAAAAAGCCAAGCGTAAACCTCCAGAAGTAGATTAATTAAAAATTTTAGTATTTCTTGATGTTCGAACGATAAATCTATTTTATCTTTGCAACGTTCTCAAAAAAGGGGTGCCTATTATCGGCTGAGATCATACCCATTGAACCTAGAACAGGTAATGCTGTTTAGGAAGCGAACGTTAATAAAAGGTCTTGAAGGCCTTTTTAGTGAGTGCAAGAAATGCTTGGAGCATTTCCCTATTCATTAAAATATTAATGTTCAAATTTTTATTAATTATTAACCATAAAGAATAATGACCTCTTTTTATTCGATTATAAATACATAATCGTATGAAAAACAATTTTCTTTTTTTAGCACTTTTGGTGCTATCGTCCAGCGTATTTGCGCAAGACAATCAAAAAAAACAAGACTCTACTAAAACAGAGAAGCTAGACGAAGTTCTAGTCAAAGTTGTGAGAGTTAATGCAACGTCGCCAATCACGCATTCAAACGTGACTAAAAAACAATTGGCAAAACGTAATTTAGGGCAAGACATTCCTGTCCTGTTAAACTATCTACCTTCGGTTGTTACCACTACAGATGCTGGAGCAGGAGTAGGCTACACAGGCATTCGTGTTCGTGGTATTAATGCACAATCTACAAATGTAACAATCAACGGTATTCCTTATAATGATGCAGAATCTTTAGGGACGTTTTGGGTTAATTTAGGGGATTTTGCATCGTCTGTAGAGAGTTTGCAATTGCAACGAGGCGTTGGGACATCAACTAATGGTGCTGGTGCTTTTGGAGCCAGTATTAATGTATTAACAGATGCGGTTTCTCAAGAATCTAATGGAGAAATTTCTAATTCTATTGGAAGTTTTAATACTAGAAAGCATACTGTAAAGTTTAGTACAGGGTTACTAAACGATCATATTGAAATTGCGGGTCGTTTATCAAATATCTCTTCAGATGGCTATATTGATCGCGCACGAACTGATTTGAAATCGTACTTCTTACAAGGATCATATATTGATGATAACACATTGATAAAAGCAATAGCTTTTGGAGGTAAAGAAGTGACATATCAAGCTTGGAACGGTATTGATGCAGATCAATTAATTGAAGACAGAACCTTTAACCCATCTGGTATGTATACAGATGCAGATGGTAACACGCGTTTCTATGATAATGAGGTTGATAACTACAATCAAGACCATTATCAATTACACTGGAACCAACGTTATAATAACAGATGGTCAACTAATGTTGGTTTAAATTACACCTACGGAAGAGGTTATTTTGAGCAATACAAAGAAGATGAGGATTTTGCAGAATACGATTTGTCACCAATCACAATTGGTGGTGACACAGTAAATACTACCGATTTAATTAGACGTCGTTGGTTAGATAATGATTTTTATGTGCTTAATGCAAGTGCAAACTACAAGAATAATGAGATTGATATGATCTTCGGGACATCATATAGTTTCTATGATGGTGATCACTTTGGAGAAATCATCTGGTCTGAGTTTGCTAGCGATAGTGAGATTAGAGATCGTTACTATGAAGGTAATGGTAAAAAAATAGACTTGAGTTTCTTTACAAAAGCAACGTATAGACTTAATGATAAAGTAAGTTTATATGGCGATTTACAGTTACGTACTGTAGATTATGAAACGTCTGGTTTGACGTCAGATAGAGTTCCTTTTAATGTTGATGAATCGTATAGCTTCTTTAACCCAAAGGCAGGAATTACGTATACATTGAACACTAATAACAGTTTGTATTTCTCATATGCTAGAGCTAATAGAGAACCAAACAGAAGTGATTTTGAAAATAATGCAGATGTAAAACCAGAGCAGCTTAATGACTTTGAATTAGGTTGGAGACATAACACTCAAAAATTCAGGTTGAATGTGAATGGATACTATATGTTGTATAATGAGCAATTGGTGTTAACAGGTCAAATTGATACTACAGGAGATCCTATTAGAGCAAATAATGGAGATAGTTACCGTTTAGGTTTAGAAGTTGATGCAGCTATAGCGTTAACTGATAAATTTTCAATACAACCAAACTTCACTATTAGTTCTAATAAAAATAGAGAGACATTTCAATCTGTAAATGGCGTTGTTGAAGATTTAGGAAAAACTAATATTTCGTTTTCTCCGGAATTTATTGCAGCTAATGCTTTTGTATTTCAGTCAAAAGAAGGATTCCAACTATCAATATTGAGTAAATTTGTAGGTGAACAATTTATGGGTAATACCGAAAATCCAGATTCTAAATTAGCGAGTTACTTTGTAAACGATTTTAATATTACTTACGAATGGACACCTAAATCTATTTTTAAGTCGGTGGTGTTTTCAGGATTAGTCAATAATATTTTGAATGAAAAGTATGTGTCTAATGGCTATTTTGGATCGTTTGATTTTTCTGATGATACAAGTCCAACAGGAACAACTACAGGTTTCTTTGCAGGATTTTATCCGCAAGCAACTACTAATTTTTTATTAGGTGTGACTTTGAAGTTTTAATATTTCCGAAGAAAATAATAGAAACAAAAATCCCCAATCTTAACGGTTGGGGATTTTTTATGTTTTTGATATTTCCGAATTAATTCTAATTATTAATCACAATATTATTACCAGAAACGGTAACACGATATTCTTTGAGTCCGCATGGTAATTGTACACCAAGTGCTTGACCAGTAAATAGGTTATACTTATTTTCATCTGCACAACTACAAGTGACCTCCACACCATCACGTTGCAAAAATGAGCAACTAGATTGTACATGATTAGGATCTGCAGCATCCCAAGCTCTGTAATTTCCATTACCAACATTAGTTACATAAACACCTGCATTGCCTTGATTGGCAATGTAAACCGTGTTACTTGTAAACATGAGTTGACTATATTCGGGTAGGTTTAGATTGATCGAAGCATTTACACCAACATCAATTAAAAAATTGCAGTTATTTATGGTGTCATCATCTTTACAGTTACTTAAAAATAAGAGTGGTAAAATGAATAGAATCTTTCTCATAAATTTATTTTTCAGATAATTAATGGCATATTTAATTAAGTTAAATGCTCATTATGGGTTGCAATTTACAATTTTTTAAACCTAAATTATGTTTTTAAAACGCTGTAATGACGTTAAAAATTGCAAGAAAAGAAGTGTTTTTATAATCCTAAGTCTAGCGTAGCCAATTATAAATTTTTAAAAGTAGTGAAATGGTATATTTCACATAAGATTTTAACTGTAATAGATGCTCTTATACATATTTAGAGCTAGCGTTGAATTAAATATTTTGTATCTTTGTATTGGATCTCGTGACAGCGAGATTTTTTTATGTTGAATAGATTCAGCATCTTTATTATAAGTAAACGAATAAACTATGAGTAAAGCATCTTATTATACTCCAGAAGGATTAAAAAAATTAAGAGACGAACTTAAAAGATTAAAAGATATAGAACGTCCAAGAGCATCTCAAGCTATTGCAGAAGCAAGAGATAAGGGTGATTTGAGTGAAAATGCAGAGTATGATGCAGCTAAAGAAGCTCAAGGTATGTTAGAAATGAGAATTGCTAAGTTAGAGGATACTTTGGCTGGTGCTCGTGTGATTGATGAGTCTCAAATGGATACATCAAAAGCATTAGTGTTATCTACGGTGAGAATAAAAAATCAAACCAATGGTATGGAAATGACATATACGTTGGTTGCCGATGGTGAAGCAGATTTAGCATCTAATAAACTATCTGTTAATTCTCCTATTGGTAAAGGTCTATTAGGAAAATCTGTTGGTGAAGTTGCAGAAGTTCAAGTGCCAAATGGTATTATAAAATTTGACGTTTTAGAGATTACGAGATAAGATATCAACTTTATTATTATATAGCGAAAAGATTCCTCCAAAAGAGGAATCTTTTTATATTTACATGTACTCTAAAAGATTAATAGAATGGCATCAATATTCACAAAAATTATTTCAGGAGAAATTCCTTGCTATAAAGTTGCAGAAACTGAAGATTACTTAGCTTTTTTGGACATTAATCCAAATGCTAAAGGTCATACATTATGTATCCCAAAGGCAGAAGTTGATAAGATTTTTGACTTAGAAGAGGTTGCTTTTCATGGCTTGATGGCGTTTTCAAGACAAGTTGCTATAGCTGTTGAAAAAGCCGTGCCTTGCAAACGTGTTGGAATGACCGTTATTGGTTTAGAAGTGCCACATGCTCATGTGCATTTAATCCCATTAAATACGATGGAAGATGCTCGTTTTATAAATAAAACAAAATTAGATAGAGAAGAGTTTGAGGCTATTGCTGCTAGAATTGCTTCATTTTTGTGATTAAAATTTAAAAACCCCAAAAGCAAATAAAAGTATCACAATCAGTAAAATAGCATCTGCAATAATAACAAACCAAGCCATTTTTTTAAGCTTAAACGATTTTGATTTTGGCTGTATTGCACGTTCTTGATAGGCTACAACTTGTTCAATATCATTAGTCCAACTCACTGGAAATATATTTGTATTACAAGTTTTGCAATGCATCTCATTTTTGGTCTCTTCTGTGATGGCTTTATAAAATGCATTTTCTACAAAACGCTGTTTAAATGTAAGTTCTAAACCAGTGTTAGAATAACATTCTGGACAGTTATTGTTAAGTTGAACTTCTTTTAATGTAAAATAGTTTTGCTGTTTCATGACCTGTGACTAAGCGATTAGTTTTAATGAAATTTGCATGGTTGTTCCTTTTCCTATTTCCGAAGAAAGCACTTTTATTTTTCCGTTATGATAATCTTCAATGATACGTTTGGCTAAAGATAATCCTAATCCCCATCCTCTTTTCTTTGTCGTGTAACCTGGTTGAAATACCGAATTATAGCTTTGTTTAGAAATTCCTTTTCCGGTATCTTCAACTGTAATCTTCACAAATTTATCATCATTAGTAATGACTACTTTTAAGCTACCTCTTCCTTTCATCGCATCTATAGCATTTTTTACTAAGTTTTCAATAGTCCAACTAAATAATTGACTATTGAGATTTACGTATAATTCGTCTTGAGGCGCACTAATTTCAAATTCAATTAATTTTGAAGATCGAGATTTTAAATAGTCGTAAGATTCAATAGTTTCTTTTACAATATCGCAACGTTTTAATGTGGGTAGAGAACCAATTTTACTAAAACGATCTGTAATAGTTTGTAGTCTTGTGATGTCTTTTTCAATTTCAACTAAATACTCTGGGTTTACATGTTCGCCTCTTAATATTTCTGTCCAACCCACTAATGATGATAAAGGTGTGCCAATTTGATGAGCAGTTTCTTTTGCCATACCTGTCCAGAGTTTATTTTGATCTGCGGTTTTGGTACTTTTATAAAAGAAATAGGCGACAGCTGCAAATAAGAATATAATGAGTAGTAAGGCTAAAGGGTAATATTTTAAATTATTGAGTAATGGCGAGTTTCCATAGTAAAGCGTTTGGTTTAAGTTTTCAAGAACTACAGGTTTGTTTTCAGAACTAAATTTAGCGATGAGTTGTTTATAATTATCTGCTAAATACGTTGAATCTCTTTTCATGTCTTGATTCTCATTGTTATTTGAGAAAGGCAAGATGTTTCTTGAATTAACTATTTCTGTCTTGTTTTTTATCAATAATATAGGTGTCGTTAACGTAGAGTCAAATACAATTCGTTCTGCAACTTCATTGATATAAACATCATCTGAGCCCAAAGAAGTATCCATTATGTTTTTAGAAAATTCCACATAGGCATTAGTCCATATCTTCATTTTCGCTCTTTCTTCTGACTTAAAATATTGAAAGAAGACAAACGTATTCCAAAGAATGAGTGAGATAATGATAAAAGAAGCCACGATAATAATCCATCGTGTCATGTTCCGGTTTATGGATAAAGCCATTAACTTATATTTTGATTTTAAATATAAACGATTTATGTTAATAATATTGTGTTCACATAGGGTGAATTCATTTTTATAGCGTTTACAATATAGTTACATTTGCATTTCAATATCTTGAAACGGTTGTATTTAACCATAAATCAAACTAATGACATCATTTAATCCAAAAGACATTTCTACTGGTAAGCTGCATGGATACTTATTAAGTGCTGTAGCCCCAAGACCTATAGCTTTTGCGAGTACAATGGATGCTGATGGAAACCCTAACTTGTCTCCTTTTAGTTTTTTTAATGTGTTTAGCGCTAATCCACCAATATTGATATTTTCACCAGCACGTCGTGTTAGAAATAATACCATAAAGCATACTTTAGAAAATGTTGAAGCTACTAAAGAAGTGGTCATTAATGTTGTTAACTATGATATAGTACAGCAAATGTCACTAAGTAGTACAGATTATGCTAAAGATGTTAATGAATTTGACAAAGCTGGATTAACGATGTTGAAATCTGATTTGGTAGCACCTTTTAGAGTAGCAGAATCTCCTGTACAGTTTGAATGTAAGGTTAACGATATTATACATTTAGGTACAGAAGGTGGTGCTGGAAACCTTGTGATTTGTGAAGTTGTTAAACTACACATTGCAGATGAAGTTCTAGATGAGAATGGCGTTATTGATCAAAATAAACTTGATTTGGTAGCAAGAGCTGGCGGAAGTTATTACAGCAGAGCCAATAAGAGTTTTTTTGAAATTCCAAAACCATTATCAACTTTAGGTATTGGTGTTGATAGTATGCCTACGGAAGTTAAAAACAGTATGGTTTTAACAGGTAATGATTTAGGAATGCTAGGTAATGTAGAAACATTGCCAAATCAAAGCGAGATAGAAGAATTTATAAACAATGTGAGTGAACGTTATCCAGATATCAAGGAAAAGTCTCATCACGAAAAACATAAAATTGCCAGAAACTATTTAAGTTATGGTGATGTAGATAGCGCATGGAAATTATTGCTATCTTAAAAAGGAAACAATCTATAATTAAATATAAGTAATACAAAAATGGAAGTACAAGGAAAAATCAAGATGATTGGAGAAACTCAAACGTTTGGAAGTAATGGGTTTAGAAAGAGAGAATTAGTAGTCACTACAGAAGAACAATACCCGCAACATATTTTGGTTGAGTTTGTTCAGGATAAAACAGATTTACTAAACAGCTACCAAGTTGGTCAACCCGTAAAAGTAAATATCAATTTAAGAGGTAGAGAATGGGTTAATCCACAAGGAGAGACTAAATATTTCAATTCTGTACAAGGATGGAGAATAGAAGCAGCTCAAGCTGTCGAAGGTAATAATGCACCTCCTGTTGCACCAACCGAAGCTTTTGAACCAGCAACAAATTTAAAAGAAGAAGATCACGACGATTTACCATTTTAATTAATGCTGAATAAAACGAAAACCTCAATGAAAATTGAGGTTTTTTTGTTTTAAAAAAGCCCCAAATTTCTTCAGGACTTAGTACTGTGGTTTTAGGTTTGACCTTTATAAAAAAACTCAAAAAAAAGCAATGATGAACAAAATTTAATTCACAAAGGTCATATCAAATATGACTTAAAAAGGACAACTTTCAAAGTATAGCTGCAAATTTAACATACATTCAGCTAAAATTTAATTCGTAACAATCTGATTTATAGAGGAGAATTATTATTAATTTGCACGATCCTGAAAAGTAGAAGTACTAAGCTTAACAAATCAATAGGATATAATTATTCAGCATGCACTTTCTTAATAGTAACATAGAGTTTCCTCCAGTTTCACAAGCGTCTAAAGAAGGTATCTTAGCTGTTGGTGGTGATTTATCTGCAGAGCGTTTACTGATGGCTTATAAAAGCGGAATTTTTCCGTGGTTTGATGATGAAGAACCTTTAATCTGGTGGTCTCCAGATCCTCGATTTGTTCTTTTTCCGAAGCAATTAAAAGTGTCCAAAAGCATGAAGCAAGTGCTTAGAAATAATGATTTTGAAGTTACGGTGAATAAAGACTTTGAAGCAGTAATTAATCACTGTTCAAAAATTAAACGTGACGGTCAAAAAGGGACTTGGATTACAGAAAGCATGAAGCTTGCCTATATTAAGTTACATGAGTTAGGTTATGCTAAATCTATTGAAGTTTGGTTAGATAATGAACTTGTTGGTGGATTATATGGTATTGATGTTAATAATGGTGTGTTTTGTGGTGAAAGCATGTTTAGTTTGGTAAGTAATGCTAGTAAAGTAGGTTTTATAACGTTTATTCAAAATTCAAATTATAAACTTATCGATTGTCAAGTGTATACGAATCATCTTGAAAGTTTAGGAGCACAAGATATTTCTAGAGATGAATTTTTGAAGTATTTAAAAGATTAGGTAGCTGAAATTGTCTAAGACTAGACTTCGTCATATCTAAAACAATTGATTTCATGATCATTAATCATTCCTGTGGCTTGCATCTGTGCGTAAATCACAGTCGAACCTACAAACTTAAATCCACGCTTTTTTAAATCTTTACTTACAACATCACTTAACGGTGTATTTGCAGGCGCATCTTTGTAGTTTTCAAAGGCGTTTTTAATTGGCGTTCCGTCAACAAAATCCCAAATATATTTTGAAAACGAACCAAATTCCTCTTGAATTTTCATAAAGGCCAGAGCATTTGTGATGGTAGCATTTACTTTTAGTTTATTTCTAATAATACCTTCGTTTTGGAGCAAATTATCAATTTTTTTCTGATCGTAAGTTGCAATTTTTTTATAGTCAAAATTATCAAAAGCTTTTCTGAAATTTTCACGCTTTTTTAAAACCGTAATCCAACTCAAACCTGCTTGAAAGGTCTCTAAAATTAGAAATTCAAACAAGGTGTCATCATCTTTAACAGGAACTCCCCATTCTTCATCATGATACGCTTCATAAAGCGTATTGCCTTTACACCAACCACATCTGTGTTTTTCCATAATAATTCAAGTTTAGATAAACTGAATTTTAAAAATAGTAAGTTTTTAGTTAATATATCGTCTTAGTGTATGACAATTCAATTTGAGGAATGAAATTATGATTTAAATCATTTTCCAACATAATAGTTTAACTTAAATTGCAAACCAAAATAAGATGAATACATTGAAAGATATATTAGTTAAAGACATAATTACAGAAAGCTTAGAGAAAGCAATTTCATATCAAGAGTATCGTGATTTAGTAAAACAGTTAGTGGCTTCTGGATCCACAACTGGAAACGAAAAAACCGAAGCGTTAGCAAATTACACCATGCTTAACGATAGGCGAATGAAGCGTTGGGATAAGACGCTTAAAATTTCAGAAGAGGTTCAAGAAAAAGCATCAAACTTTAGCGGAAATGTAACTTGGTTAGTCATCACAGAAAGTTGGTGTGGAGATGCCGCTCATGTAATTCCTGCTCTAAATAAAATAGCAGAGCTATCTAAAAATATTGATTTAAGATTAGTGTTAAGAGATGAAAATGAAGCCTTGATGGATCAGTTTTTAACTAATGGAGGACGAGCAATAGCGAAGTTGATAATGATTGATAATACAACTGGAGAGGTTATAAATACGTATGGCCCAAGACCAACGGAAGCTACAAAATTGGTAAATGATTACAAAGAAGAACATGGTACGTTAACTCCAGAGTTTAAAGAAGATCTACAAGGATGGTATAATAAAGACAAAGGTCAAAACATTATACAAGACGCATTGGTTTTATTGGGAGTGTAGCTCTTTTAGTAATTGACTAAGAATTACTTACTCTTAAAATAATAAGTAATAGACCCAATTTGACTTTTTCGATCAGCATCAGAAAAAATAGCATTTTTAGCATATTCTAAAGCCGTATCAATTAAACATTGATTGTCACTAGATGATGATGAATTGATATAAGTGTCTGTCACTTGTCCTTGAGCATCAACAGTAATATTAACTACGATTTTTCCGCCAGTTTCACATAAATAAACAGGAGGAGGTAATTTTACTTTTTGTCTATTCTTTAATGAAAATGAAACACTACTATTAGAATTACTAGGTGTGTTTTTCTCAGATTCTTTTGCTGCTTGCATTGCCAAGACATCACTCGCTTTATTAAAGCGTTCACGTTCTTTATCGTTAAGCGCATATTGTTTTGAAGATTGGCTAGATGAGTTAGAGGTTAATACGTCTTCATTAGTTTGCGAAGTGTCTTCAAGAGCATCTTGGTCTTGATTTTGCTCTTCGTGAGTTGGCGCATTACTCATTGTTTTGAAATTACGCATCATCTCCTTAAACTCTTCATCCTCATTAGAGGCTTCATTAGTATTAGCTATTTTGCTGTCTTCAAGAGCTTTGAGTTCTTCTTCTAGTTCTTTTAACTCTTCTTCAGTATGTGGTTCTATTTCATAGAAGCTTTCTGTGATTAATTCAGTCTTATTTGTTAAGCTGAAACTGAACATACCAAGAACTATCGTCCCTGTAATTAAGGACGTAAAAAGTAATGCTTTATGTTTTTCAATAAAGTTCAAGTAGGCGAAATTAAATTAAGTTAGTTTTTATATCGAATGAATTTCAAAATAATCCACAAAATTAGTTTCTATTAAACTTCTATTTCATTAAAAAATAAAACCGTAGCTATTGCTATGCTTGAATTTTTAAATTTATATAAGTTCAAGATAATTCAAATTATTTATGAATCATTATAAAACTCATTTGATATTATATATACGGTTAAATTAAGGAAAAAGATTAAAAAAGCATGAATTCTATGAAAATAGTAAAGCTAGGTCGTTTATCTTTTTGTCTAAAACTAAGCTGTCATTAATGGTTCTTCCTAAGAAAGCGAATCAATAAAATCTTCTGGAGAAACCCCATTTTTAACATCATAGTCCCCAATTTTAGTACGTCTAAGAACAGAAAGGTGAGCTCCAGATTTTAAAGCTTTACCAAAATCATGAGCCAAAGAGCGAATGTAAGTTCCTTTGCTACAAACCACTCTAAATTCAATATTTAAACCGTCTATTTTGGTGATTTCAAAGGTTGATATGGTTACTTTTCTAGACGCGATTTCTACAGCTTCACCAGCTCTTGCATATTCGTATAATCGTTTTCCGTCTTTTTTTAATGCCGAAAACACTGGTGGAAATTGATCAATCTCTCCTGTAAATTGTTTGGTCGAATTACGTATGAGTTCTTCGGAAATATGCTCGGTTGGAAACGTTTGGTCTATTTCAGATTCTAAATCGTAAGACGGTGTTGTACCACCTAGAACAAAAGTTCCAGTGTACTCTTTATCTTGACCTTGAAATGTATTGATTTGTTTGGTCATTTTTCCTGTACAAATAATCAATAACCCTGTTGCTAAAGGATCAAGAGTTCCTGCATGACCTACTTTTATTTTTTTGATGTTATAGGCTTGTCTAATTTCCCAACGTAGTTTATTAACCGCTTGAAAAGAAGTCCACGTTAATGGTTTGTCAATGAGTAAAACTTGACCAGCTTGAAAGTCTTCTGTAGTCATCTATTATTTGTTTAGTAAAGCAAATATAATAGCGATAATCCCAACAACTACGCAGTAAATTGCAAAGTATGAAAGTTTGCTTTTTTTAAC
>CAJQOA010000077.1 GCA_905479815.1 uncultured Psychroserpens sp. | reverse complement strand
GGTGTTGTGTGCAGAAGCAGAATTAATGGCACAGATTTCTAAGGTTAAGTAAATAATATTTGACGTATTTTTAGCGAATCAATCAAATCAGTTGAGTTTTCAATAACTTGAGAATCATTAGAAAAATAAATATTAAAAAATGAAACTAGCTTAGACGAAATAGTAATAAATCTATTAATTTTCTAAGCGAACACATTTTTACAGTAGTGAATAATAAACATTAAAAAATGAACCAACCTTTAGCATACGTACATCCTGGAGCAAAAATTGCTAAGAATGTAGTTATAGAACCTTTTACGACTATTTATAATAATGTTACAATAGGAGAAGGAACTTGGATAGGAAGTAATGTAACAATAATGGAAGGTGCTAGAATTGGAAAAAATTGCAATATTTTTCCAGGTTCTGTAATTTCTGCTGTACCTCAAGATTTAAAATATGATGATGAAGATACACTTACAGTAATAGGAGATAATGTTACTATTAGAGAGTGTGTTACGATTAATAGAGGGACTACAGATAAAATGAAAACGGTTATTGGTAATAACTGTTTAATTATGGCATATTGCCATATTGCTCATGATTGTATTGTTGGCAATAATTGTATTTTCTCAAACAATAGTACATTAGCAGGACATATAAATGTTGGTGATTATGTGGTTTTAGCAGGAATGACTGCAATAAACCAATTTTGCTCTATTGGTAAGCATGCATTTGTAACTGGAGGTTCTTTAGTTAGAAAGGATGTTCCGCCATTTGTAAAAGCTGGACGTGAGCCATTATCTTATGTTGGGATCAATTCTGTAGGTTTACGTAGAAGAGGATTTTCAACAGAAAAAATTAGAGAAATTCAAGATATATACAGAATGTTATATCAAAAGAATTATAACAATACACAAGCTTCAGATTTAATAGAAGCAGAAATGGAGGCAACTCCAGAACGTGATGAGATTCTTCAATTTATTAAGAATTCGCATCGTGGAATTATGAAAGGATATTTCAAATCAAATTAATTTTTATTCGGAAAAGCAACACGAAAAATTATTGTGTTTGAGTGACTAACTCAATAACAAACAACTTAATAACAAATAATAAAATGGCAAGTACTTCAGATATAAGAAACGGATTATGTATCAAATACAATAATGATATTTATAAAATTATAGAGTTTTTACACGTGAAACCTGGTAAAGGTCCAGCGTTTGTAAGAACAAAAATGAAGAGTGTTACCAATGGTAAAGTTTTAGATAATACGTTTTCTGCTGGACATAAAATTGAAGATGTACGTGTAGAAACACACAAATTTCAGTTTTTATATCATGATGGTGAATTTTATCATTTTATGAATGAGTCAGATTACACACAAATACGTTTATTAGAAGCAGCATTAGATCGTCCGGACTTAATGAAAGAAGGTGAAGTGGTGACAATACAAATTAATAGCGAAGACAGTATGCCATTATCAGTAGACATGCCAGCAAGTGTTGTTCTTGAAGTTACAGCAACAGAACCAGGAATAAAAGGTAATACAGCTACAAATGCTACAAAACCTGCAACTGTAGAAACAGGAGCAGTAGTTAATGTACCTTTATTTATAAATGAAGGAGATAAAATCAAAATTGAAACTGAAAAAGGGACTTATAAAGAACGTGTAAAAGAATAAATGAAGTTTCCAAAAGCGCATACACTTAAAGACATCGCAAATCTTATTTCTACGGAATATATTGGAGCAGATGATTTCCCAGTTTTAGGAATGAATGAAATTCACGTTGTTGAACCAGGCGATATTGTTTTTGTAGATCATCCAAAATATTATGATAAAGCATTAGAAAGTGAAGCTACTATTGTTTTGATCAATAAAAAAGTAGATTGCCCAGAAGGAAAAGCACTTTTAATTAGTGATGATCCTTTTAGAGATTTTAATAAATTAACACTTCATTTTAAACCGTTTCAATCATCAAATGCAGCGATTTCTCAATCTGCTAAAATTGGTAAGAATACAATAATACAGCCTAATACTTTTGTAGGAAACAATGTGACTATTGGTGATAATTGCCTCATCCATTCTAATGTTAGTATTTATGATGATACCATAATAGGTAACAATGTTACAATACACGCTGGAACTATATTAGGAGCAAGTGCATTTTATTATAAAAACAGGCCAGAAGGTTATGATCAATTACAATCTGGTGGTCGTGTTATAATTGAAGATAATGTAGATATAGGTGCGCTTTGTACAATTGATAAAGGTGTTACAGGAGATACAACTATTGGTGAAGGTTCAAAATTGGATAATCAAATTCAAATTGGTCACGATACACGTATTGGTAAAAAGTGTTTAATTGCGTCACAAACTGGTATTGCTGGATGTGTTGTTGTTGAAGACGAGGTAACAATTTGGGGACAAGTAGGAGTGAAGAGTGGTATTACGATTGCAAAAGGCACAGTGCTTTATGCACAATCTGGTTTGGGGCATTCTACAAAACCAAACGGAACTTACTTTGGCTCACCTGCAATTGAAGCAAGAGAGAAGTTTAAGGAAATGGCTTACTTAAGACAGATTCCTGAAATATTAAAGAAATTAAAAACTAAATAAATGTCTGCAAAAGAAATTGTCAAAGCATTTTACGATTTGGACTTAGCAAAAGATGAAGGAATTCTAAGTCATTTTCACAACGATTGTGAATTGAAATGGCATAGCAGTAAAGGCTATACCAAATTAGATATACAAGGGATGCAAAATATGTTGGAAGGTGTTAAGCAATCTTTTCATTCATTTAAGTATAGATTAAGTCACCTTTTAGAAGATGACAATATGGTCACTGCTAGATATACTATTTATGTAACATCAATAGAACGACCAGATAAAGAGGATGCTTTAGCGCATTTCATCTCTATTTGGGAAGTAAAAGATGGTAAATTGTATAAAGGCTACGAGATAAGTCAGTTGTCAGATGATAGTTCTGAAAGCTTAAATTCTTATGCAGAAATTAAAGTTTAAAAAGGTTTAAAAATTATAAGCAATATCTTACTTTTGTGACTAAATTCAGAACGATGTTGTCTGGATACACAAAAATTTAAAATCAAAATTATAAATAGCCTGTATTTTCTTTTAACGGTATATTTCCGAAGAAAAAAAGGTTGCAAAACAAACACAAATGAGCGTTTTAGTTAATAAAGATTCAAAAATAATTGTTCAAGGATTTACAGGTAGTGAAGGTACATTTCACGCTGGTCAAATGATTGAGTATGGAACAAATGTTGTTGGTGGTGTAACTCCAGGAAAAGGAGGTCAAACACATTTAGACAGACCTGTTTTTAATACAGTTGACGAAGCAGTAAAAGAAGTTGGAGCAGATACGACTATTATTTTTGTTCCGCCAGCATTTGCTGCAGATGCAATTATGGAAGCTGCAGACGCAGGTATCAAAGTAATTATAACTATTACAGAAGGTATTCCTGTTGCAGATATGATTAAAGCCTCAACTTACATAAAAGAAAGAGATTGTAGATTAATTGGCCCTAACTGTCCAGGAGTTATTACTCCAGGAGAAGCCAAAGTTGGTATTATGCCAGGTTTTGTTTTCAAAAAAGGAAATGTTGGTATTGTATCAAAATCTGGAACTTTAACTTATGAAGCTGCAGATCAAGTTGTAAAACAAGGATTAGGAATCACTACTGCAATTGGTATTGGAGGAGATCCTATTATTGGAACAACAACTAAAGAAGCTGTTGAGTTATTAATTAACGATCCAGAAACTGAAGCTGTTGTTATGATTGGTGAAATTGGAGGTCAATTAGAAGCAGATGCTGCAAATTGGTATAAAGCTAGTGGAAGTAAAAAACCAGTTATTGGTTTTATCGCTGGTGAAACTGCACCTGCAGGACGTACAATGGGTCACGCTGGAGCAATTGTTGGAGGTAGTGATGATACTGCTCAAGCAAAAAAGAAGATTATGAGAGCTTGTGGAATTCACGTTGTTGATTCTCCTGCTGAAATTGGAAAAAAAGTAGCAGAAGTAATGAGTAAATAAGATATTTCTTGTTAAAATAAATATAAAAAACAGTCGTTATAATTCCGTTGACATTAACTTGTCAATGGAATTTTTTTTTATAATCAAATCAATCAAAATGAAGCACATTAAACTATTGCTAATGCTTTGTATTGTCGCTATGGCATACAATTGCAAAACTGAAAAAGAAAACAAAGATTTAGCCTATGCAGTTGAATCAACAAAAGATGCTAATGGATTCTCGTATGAAGCCGTATCTAATGATCCAACAGGTCTACGCTTGTATACTTTGGATAACGGATTAAAAGTCTATCTAAGTAAAAACGTAGAAGAACCAAAAATCCAAACCTACATTGCTGTAAAAGCAGGTTCTAATTATGACCCAAAAGAGTCAACGGGCTTAGCACATTACCTTGAGCACATGGTTTTTAAAGGTACTGATGAAATTGGATCAGCAGACTGGGAAAAAGAAAAAGAATATCTAGATCAAATCTCAGATTTATACGAGCAACATAGAGCAGAAAAAGATCCTGCAAAAAAGTTAGAGTTGTACAAAAAGATTGATGAAGTATCACTAGAAGCTTCAAATCACAGTATTGCTAATGAGTATGACAAAATGATGGCGTCTCTCGGAGCAACAGGAACTAATGCTTACACATGGTTTGAGCAAACGGTTTATACTAATAAAATACCAGCAAACGAATTAAATAAATGGTTACACTTAGAAGGTGAGCGTTTTAGTCAATTGGTTTTGCGTTTGTTTCATACAGAATTAGAAGCTGTTTTCGAAGAATTTAATAGAGGTCAAGATAGTGATGGTCGTAAGCGATATGCAGCAATGTTAGAAGGTTTGTTCCCAAATCATCCTTATGGTCAGCAATCTACTATTGGTATTGCAGATCATTTAAAAAACCCATCAATGGTTGATATTCACAACTACTTCAATAAGTATTATGTGCCAAATAATATGGCAATGGTATTGGTAGGCGATATTGATTTTGATGAAACAATAAAGAGTGTAAATGATGTCTTCGGAAAATTTGAAAAGAAAGAAGTTATTCATCCAACATTACCAAAAGAAGAAGTAATAACGTCACCAGTAGTAAATGAGGTTTTTGGCCCAACTGCCGAAAGCATTTCTATTGCCTTTAGAACAGAAAGTGCTGGTACAGAGCAAGAAAAACTGGTTACTATGGCAGATATGATTCTTGCCAATGGTAATGCTGGACTTATAGATTTAAACTTAAATCAAAAGCAATTAGTACAATATGCTGGTTGCTCTCCTACATTCTTAAAAGAATATGGATACCACACATTTAGTGGAGGTCCAAAAGAAGATCAAACTTTAGATGATGTAAAAATATTATTACTCGCTCAAATTGAAAAATTAAAGAAAGGTGAGTTTGACGAATGGATGATGGATGCAGTTATCAATGACTTAAAGTTAAATCAAACAAGACAATATGAAAATAATTCAGCATTAGCAGATATGTATGTTAATGCGTTTATTAAAGACGAAAATTGGAAAAATAAAGTACAGTTTTTAGATGACTTAAAGACAATATCAAAGCAAGAATTGGTTGATTTTGCTAACACATTTTATAAAGACAATTATGTGGTGACCTATAAGCGTCAAGGCGAGGATGCATCAATAGTAAAAGTGCAAAACCCAGGGATTACGCCAGTTAATGTGAATAGAGAAATGAGTTCTCCATTCTTAGTGGATTTTGGAAAAATGGAATCTCAACCATTAAAGCCAAAATTCATTGATTATAAAGAAGAAATCAAAGAAACTAAATTAGACAATGGTATTAAAGTCGCTCATATTAATAATGAGAATAATGACTTATTTGATATGAATATCATTTTTGACATGGGAAGTGACAATGATAAACAATTAGGACTTGCTGCTGGATATATGGAGTATTTGGGAACAGATAAGTATTCTGCTGAAGAACTGAAAAAAGAATTCTATAAATTAGGTGTTAACTATTATGTAAGTGCAGGAGCAGAGACAACCTATGTTGGATTAAGCGGTTTGAAAGAAAATCTACCAAAAGGGTTAGAGCTTTTAGAGCACCTTTGGAACAATGCTGTACCAGATCAAGAGGCCTATAATAAATATGTAGAGTCAATCACTAAAGGTAGAGTAGATGGTAAATCCCAAAAAGGAAATATCCTTTGGAATGGTTTAATGAGCTATGGTAAATATGGTGATAATTCACGTTTGAGAAATATCTTTCAAACCAAAGAATTGAATGCTATGGATCCTGCTAATTTAGTAGATATTGTAAAAGGCATGAAAAACTTTGAGCAACGTATCTTTTACTACGGAAAAAATATAGACGCAGCTGTAACGGCTTTAAATACTAGTCATAAGGTTTCCGAAGAATTGAAAACTTACCCAGAAGCAATGGCATATCTTGAAAAAGAAACGGGTGGAAATGTATACTTCGTTGATTTTGATATGGTACAGTCTGAAATGTTGTTTTTAGCAAAAGGAGATCCTTTTAAAGCAGAAAATATGGCAGCTTCAACATTGTTTAACACTTATTTTGGTAGCGGGTTATCATCTATTGTTTTTCAGGAAATTAGAGAATCAAAATCATTAGCATACTCAGCATTTTCTAGCTATAGCAATGCAAGTAAAAAAGACAATAACAACTATGTTATGGCCTACATGGGAACTCAAGCTAATAAAATGCCTCAAGCAGTTGATGCAATGATGGAGTTGATGACTAATATGCCAGAAGCAGAAGAACAATTTAATGCAGCTAAAGAAGCGACATTAAAGAAACTTGCTGCTCAGCGCATCACAAAATCTAGTGTGTTTTGGAATTACGAAAGACTTAAAAAGTTAGGTATTGATAACGATAATAGAGAAGATATGTACAACACCATTAAAGATATGACTATGGCAGATTTACGTGATTTCTTTAATGCGAATATCAAAGGAGAAAACTACAATGTGATGGTAATTGGTAACAAGAAAGATATCGATTTTAAATCATTAGAAAAGTTAGGGAAGCTTCAAGAAATGGATATTGATTATCTGTTTAACTACGAGCAACCAGAAGAAGTTAAGATGTAATTTTCTTCAGAAATTTTAAAACTCAAAAGCAGTTACATTTATTTGTAACTGCTTTTTTTGTTTCAAGAGTAAGGACATAAAGAACCGTATATTAAACAAATAAAAACGAATGCCAAGACAATAAGATACAGTAAAAAGCTTCGTAAGATTTTATGAAATTTTTATATGTTGTACAACTTGTATTTGCTATATTTGGATACCAACTATTAAATAGTATAGAATGAAATTATTAGAAGGAAAAACAGCAATTATTACTGGTGCAAGTAGAGGTATTGGTAAAGGTATAGCACAAGTTTTTGCACAACATGGAGCCAATGTGGCTTTTACATATAGCGCTTCGGTAGAAGCAGCAAACGAATTAGAAAAAGAACTTAACGCTTTAGGTGTAAAAGCGAAAGGATATCAAAGTAATGCCGCTAGTTTTGAAGAATCTCAAAAATTGGCAGACGATGTTTTAGCAGAGTTTGGAAGTATTGATATTTTGGTTAATAATGCAGGTATTACAAAAGATAATCTCTTAATGAGAATGGGAGAGGAAGATTTTGATAAAGTCATTGAGGTGAACTTAAAGTCTGTGTTTAATATGACTAAAGCGATCATGCGTCCAATGTTGAAACAACGTAAAGGGTCTATCATAAATATGAGTTCTGTAGTTGGAGTAAAAGGTAATGCAGGTCAAACAAACTATGCAGCATCAAAAGCTGGTATTATAGGATTTTCTAAGTCTGTAGCTTTAGAATTAGGTTCAAGAAACATTAGAAGTAACGTCATTGCTCCAGGATTTATTGAAACTGAAATGACTGCTAAACTAGACGAAGAAACGGTTAAAGGTTGGCGTAATGCTATTCCATTAAAGCGTGGCGGAAGCCCAGAAGATATAGCAAACGCTTGTGTGTTTTTAGCAAGTGATATGAGTGCTTATGTTACAGGGCAAACATTGAATGTTGATGGAGGTATGTTAACCTAAACACTCAAACTATGCTTACAAGTATCAATCCTAAATTGCCAATGCGTGATAAAGAAATCACTAAAAAGTATTACTATAATTTAGGATTTGAGCAATTAGGTAGTAAAGAGTATGATGGCTATTTAATGATTAAAAAAGAGGATATTGAAATTCATTTTTTTGAATTTAAAGCGCTTGACCCAAAAGAGAATTACGGTCAGGTGTATATTAGAACAGATAATATAGATGCCATTTATAATTTCTGTTTAGAGAGGCATATTAAAATTCATCCTAATGCACCTTTAGAAATAAAGCCATGGGATGTAAAAGAGTTTGCCTTATTAGATCCTGATAATAATTTATTAACCTTTGGACAAACATTATAGGTTTTAAGATCAATACATATTAACACATAAAATAATTTCAAAATATTAATTGCAAACCCAAACGATAACATTCATAATATTAGCAGGAATCATAGCGTTATTACTAGCGCTATTTCAGTATGCATATAAAGCAAAATTGAAAGGTAAGCGCGCTTGGTTATTAACAGCCTTACGTTTTGTAACTTATTTCTCCATCTTTTTATTACTTATTAACCCAAAATTTGATAAGATTACTTATTATAATGAAAAGCCTAATCTTGTAGTAGCTGTAGACAATTCAGAGTCTATAAGTTATCTCAAGCAGCCCAAAAACACATCAGACCTCATTACTTCCTTAAAAGGGAATGAAGCACTTAATGAGAATTTTAATTTAGAGTTTTATCGCTTCGGAAAAGAAGTAAACCCATTAGATTCTTTATCGTTTAATGAAAAGCAATCTAATTTAGCACAAGTTTTTGAGCGTTTATCTGAAGTTTATAATAACTCCATTTCTCCAACACTTATCATTTCCGACGGAAACCAAACCTACGGAAACGATTATGTCTACATGACAAAACGATATAAGCAATCTATATTTTCTGTTATTTTAGGAGACACCACAACGTATACAGATATTAAGATTCAGCAATTAAATGTGAATCGTTATGCCTATCTAAAAAACAAGTTCCCAGTAGAAGTTATTGCAACGTATAATGGGAATGAGACAGTTAATACACAATTGAGAATTTCTGTAGGAAATTCAACAGTGTTTACTAAACCATTAGCTTTTAGTAAAACACAAACGTCGCAAATTGTAAACTTTACATTACCTGCAAACAGAGTAGGTGTGACGAGTTATAGAGCTCAAGTAGTTCCTTTAGATAATGAAAAGAATACAATTAATAATGTCAAGAATTTTGCTGTTGAAGTAATTGATCAAAAAACTAATGTGGCTATCGTATCAGATATGTTGCATCCAGATTTAGGTGCACTTAAAAAGTCTATAGAAAGCAACGAGCAACGTAATGCTGATATTTTATCAACTATTGAGTTCTTAAATAAATCTGATGATTATCAACTAGTAATTGTCTATCAACCTACCAATAACTTTAGAGCATTGTTTAGTGAAATTGAAAAATTGAAACTCAATAAAATTGTGATTACTGGTACGAAAACAAATTGGTCATTATTGAATAAGCTGCAAAGTAATTACAAGCAGGAACTAACAAATCAATCAGAAGAGTATCAACCAACTCTAAATCAAAATTATGCAACGTTTATAGTTGATAATTTAAATTTTGGTGAATTTCCGCCTTTACAAGGAGCCTTTGGTGAAACGTCATTTACAGTGCCTTTTGAGACTATTCTATTTAAAACGATCAACGGAAACGAGATTGACGAACCATTATTTGCTACTTTTGAAATTAATGAAAAACGTGAAGCACTAATTCTAGGAGAAGGTCTATGGAGATGGAGAGCTCAATCATACATTAACGAGAATTCATTTAATACGTTTGATAATTTTATAGGCAAACTTGTACAATATCTAAGCACTAATAAACGTAGAACACGATTAAACGTCAACTATGAGTCATTCTATAACGGTAATGATAATGTTAGAATATCGTCACAATTCTTTAATAAGAATTATGAGTTTGAAGATAATGCAAACTTGAATATTACATTAAAAAATAAAGATACAGATGCTGTCAAATCATTTCCATTTGTATTAAAGAATACAAGTTATGAAGTTGATTTAAGCGGATTAGAACCTGGTAACTATTCTTTTACAGTAAAAGTAAATAACGAGAATATCTCAAAATCTGGAGAACTCAAGATTCTAGATTATAATGTAGAACAACAATTTTTAAACGCTAACGTCAACAAACTTCAAACCTTAGCTAACAATAGTGAAGGTAGCTCATATTTTATTGATAATACAAGTACACTCGCAAATGATTTAATAAACGACTCTAGGTTTGCTACTATACAAAAGAGCACTAAAAAAGTCGTACCTTTGATAGACTGGAAATATCTTCTAGGACTCATTGCATTAAGTCTAGCTGCAGAGTGGTTTATTAGAAAGTATAACGGACTTATTTAAAAACTATAACTATGGAAAAATTACCAAAAGGAGGCGTATTTGCCTTGATTATTATTGCTGTTCTATTAATTACACTGTTCAAATCTGCAGTTACTATAGACTCTGGAGAAGCAGGAGTTCTTTTTGAAACTTTTGGAGAAGGTGTTGTTACAGATAAACCACCAATGGCAGAAGGTTTTCACATTGTTGCCCCTTGGAATAAGGTTTATGTTTATGAAGTACGTCAACAAGAATTATTTGAAAAAATGAAGGTGTTATCTTCAAACGGTTTAGAGATTCAAATTGATGCTTCGGCTTGGTATGAGCCTGTATATGACCAATTAGGAAACTTACACCAATCTTTAGGACAAGGGTATTTGCAACGTGTTATTCAACCAGCAATACGTAGTGCTGCAAGAAGTGTTATTGGGCGTTATACGCCAGACGATTTATATGGTAGTAAACGTGATGCCATTCAAGTTGAAATATATCAAGAAACAAAAAAAATTCTTGATAAACAATATGTTCAACTAAATGAAATTTTAATAAGAGATATTACCTTACCAAATACCATTAAGGACGCTATTGAACGTAAATTAAATCAAGAGCAAGAATCCTTGGAATATGAGTTTAGATTAGTTACGGCCTCTAAAGAAGCAGAGAAAGTAATTATTGAAGCAAAAGGTAAAGCAGAATCTAACAGAATATTAAGCGCGTCATTAACAGATAAAATTTTGCAGGATAAAGGGATTGATGCTACAATTAAATTAGCTGAATCAGATAATAGTAAAGTCATTGTAATTGGATCTGGAGATTCTGGATTACCAATTATTTTAGGAAACCAATAAAATTTCAGTGAGACTATCTATTATTTTATTATTGATTGGTTGTTTGGGGTTTTCTCAGAATCAAGAACAGATACATTATCGAGATTTAGTGGAGACATACTATAACAAAGAGTCTACCAAGCCTCTATATGTGTATGATGCTGTTAATGGAAATGTAATTGATACGCTCAATAATATAGAAGCTAAAAACGCTTATTATAAAATTGCTGTAGTTGATAGTGAATATGGTTGGTTTAAAATTAAGAATATTCAAAGGTTACCAGAGTCTTACAAAAATTACGGCTACGAAGATCATTGGGTGAGGGCTTCAAATTTTTTAATTCATGTAGACAATTATAACGAAGATAGTCGTGTATATTTATATGATTTACCTTCAAAGAAATCAAATAGAATTCATAAGCTAGATAACTTTCAGAAAGCACATATTATTGAAATAAGTGATCGTTGGGCAAAAGTGACTTTTAGAGTTGGTAAGAAAGAAATTGAAGGATGGCTTGATTATAAAGATCAATGTGCCTATCCTTGGACAACGTGCCCAAAATATGATTAATCTATAATTTTAAACTTAAATATTAATAATATCATAAAAGATGTTTCAAGATTTGGAATTGCGAATTAAAAATTGCAATCTTTGTTAAGACAATAAAACATATGAACTTTATTTCATTACATCATCATTTTCATACTGGCTATCAAGCGAGTTGAAGATGTATTGAATAAAATCAAAAACATATTTAAACCCGTTTGAGCTAATCAAACGGGTTTTTTAATGCCTAAAATTAGCTCAGATATTAAACAAAAGATACTCGCTTTCTCGAGACCTATTATGAATAAACTAAAAATAGCAGTACAAAAATCAGGACGCCTTCACGATGATTCCATGACCATTTTAAAAGAAGTAGGAATCTCAATAGACAATGGCAAAGATCAATTAAAGGCATCAGCAAAGAATTTCCCTTTGGAAGTTTTTTATTTAAGAAACGGTGACATTCCTCAATATTTAAAAGATGGTGTTGTAGATGCAGCAATCATTGGTGAGAATGTATTAATTGAAAAAGGAGGGGAAATTACTGTCGTTGAGAAATTAGGATTTTCGACGTGTAAAGTATCTATCGCTGTGCCAAAATCTGCCAGCTATAATGGGATTTCAGATTTAGAAGGTAAACGTATCGCAACATCATATCCAAATACAGTAAATCAGTTTTTAGAGAAAAATAATGTGAATGCGCAATTGCACATTATCAATGGTTCTGTTGAAATAGCACCAAATATTGGGCTAGCAGATGCCATAGTAGATATCGTGTCAAGTGGAAGTACACTATTTAAAAACGGTTTAAAAGAAGTTGAAGTGTTGTTGAGATCTGAAGCGGTTTTAGCAGTATCTCCAATGATTTCTTCGGAAAATCAACAAACCTTAAACAAGTTGCAGTTTAGATTACAATCTGTTCTTAGAGGTAGACAAAGCAAATATGTATTGCTAAATGCACCAAATGATAAATTAGATACAATCGTAAATATTTTACCTGGCATGAATAGTCCAACTATTTTGCCATTAGCAAAAGAAGGTTGGAGTTCTTTACACTCTGTAATTAATAAAAACGAGTTTTGGGAAATTATTGACGAACTGAAACAACAAGGTGCAGAAGGTATTCTAGTATGTCCAATTGAAAACATGGTGCTATAATGAACAAAATATATAATCCAAACAAAACAGAGTGGACTGAGCTTTTGAAAAGGCCAACTCAAACTGTCGAGAATATTGAAGCGACTGTTACTGAAATTTTCTGCGATGTTCAAAGAAGAGGAGATCAAGCAATTTCAAAATATACAGAGCTTTTTGATAGTGTGGCATTAGACAGTATACTAGTCACTCAAGAAGAGATTGAAAACGCTTCAAGTTTAGTTTCTGAAGAATTAAAAACAGCTATTAAAACAGCTAAGCAGAATATTGAAACCTTTCATGCTGCTCAAAAAACAGAACGTGTTTCTGTTCAAACGTCAAAAGGTATTGATTGCTGGCAGGAGAAGCGTCCGATTCAAAAAGTAGGTCTTTACATACCTGGAGGAACAGCACCTTTGTTTTCTACAGTATTAATGCTTACTGTTCCTGCTAATATTGCAGGTTGCAAAGAGATTGTATTATGTACACCTCCTAATAAAGAAGGGGGAATTGCTAAAGAGATTTTGTACACTGCTCAATTGTGTGGAGTGACTAAAATCGCTAAAGTTGGAGGAATTCAAGCAATTGCTGGATTAACTTTTGGCACAGAATCTATACCACAAGTGTATAAAGTTTTTGGGCCAGGAAATCAATACGTCACTGTGGCTAAGCAACTAGCAACAAAGTATGGTGTAGCGATAGATATGCCAGCAGGACCAAGTGAATTACTGGTGGTTGCAGATGAATCAGCAAATGCGAGTTATGTGGCTTCAGATTTATTAAGTCAAGCTGAACATGGAGCGGATAGTCAGGTGATTTTGGTATCCACTTTTAAGCCTTTACTAGATGCAGTATTGAGCGAGATACAAAAACAACTCTTAGAGTTGCCAAGAATGGACATGGCACAAAAAGCTATTGATAATTCTAAGTTGATTTATGTTGAGAGTGATGAAATTGCTTTAGATTTGATTAATGAATATGCACCTGAGCACTTTATAATTTGCACTAAAAATGAAAATTTTTATGTAGATAATATTGCAAATGCAGGATCTGTGTTTATAGGTAATTACACACCTGAAAGTGCTGGTGATTATGCGTCAGGAACTAATCACACCTTGCCAACTAATGGGTTCTCTAAAGCCTATTCTGGTGTTAATTTAAATAGTTTTACTAAGAGTATCACATTTCAGAAAATAACAAAAGAAGGTATTTTAGATATTGGTCATACTATTGAGTTAATGGCAGAAGCAGAGGGTTTGCAAGCACATAAAAATGCAGTTACATTACGATTAAAAGATTTACAATAATGGAAGATTTCAATTTAAATACTATTGTAAGGACGAATATCAAAAACCTGAAACCGTATTCATCAGCAAGAGATGAATATAAAGAAGCAACTGGTGAGATGGTATTTTTAGATGCGAATGAAAATCCATTTCAAAATGGTGTAAATCGTTATCCAGATCCGCAACAACACAAAGTAAAATCACAGCTATCAACATTAAAAGGAGTTTCTACTGAAAACATCTTACTTGGTAATGGTAGTGATGAAATTTTAGATTTGATCTTTAGGGCATTTTGCGAGCCAAGCCAAGATAAAATTATCACGTTGCCACCAACGTATGGTATGTATGGCGTTTTAGCAAGCATTAATGCTATCGAAAATATAGAGGTAGAGCTTGATCAAGATTTTCAACCTAATACTACTGAAATTTTAGGAGTTGCCAACGCACAAACTAAACTACTCTTTTTATGTTCGCCTAATAATCCTACAGCTAATAGCCTTGACGCTATTCGTATTGAAAATTTGGTTTCAAATTTCAAAGGCATTGTAATTATAGATGAAGCTTATATTGATTTTTCAAAAGAAGAGTCTTGGATTAGTAGATTGATTGATTTTCCTAACTTAATAGTGACTCAAACCTTATCAAAGGCTTACGGGATGGCAGGAATTCGCTTAGGGGTTTGTTATGCTTCTAAGGCTATTATTTCTGTTTTAAACAGAATCAAACCACCTTATAACGTTAATGAGTTGACGCAATTAAAAGCTTTAGAGCGATTATCTAAACCAACAGCTGTTTCCGAAGAAATTCAGAAAATTTTGCAACAACGCGATTGGTTAACATCTGAATTAAATGAGATTACATGTATAAAAAACGTCTATCCATCTGATGCTAATTTTGTTTTAGTAAAAGTTGATGATGCGAATAAGCGCTATTCAGAATTGATACAAAAGGGGATTGTAATAAGGAATAGAACAACTCAACCTTTATGTGAAAACTGTTTGAGATTTACAGTGGGTTCACAAATAGAAAATATAAAATTAATTACAGCATTAAAAACACTATCATGAAGCGCGTACTATTTATAGACAGAGACGGAACGATTATAAAAGAACCAGCAGATGAGCAAATTGATTCATTTGAAAAATTAGATTTCTACCCAAAAGTGTTTACATATTTGAGTAAAATAGCCAATGAATTAGATTTTGAAATCGTAATGATTACAAACCAAGATGGTTTAGGTACTGAAGTGTATCCTGAAAACTCATTTTGGCCAGTTCACAATTTTGTGCTTAAAACGTTTGAGGCAGAAGGAGTTGTTTTTAAGGAACAATTTATTGATAGAACCTTTGCAAAAGATAATGCACCAACCAGAAAGCCTAATACAGGTTTATTGACTAACTATTTTTCTTCGGAATATGATTTAGCTAACTCCTTTGTTATTGGAGATCGATTAACAGACATAGAACTCGCTAAAAACTTAGGTTCAAAAGGGATTTTTATAAATGACAATACTAATTTAGGTACTGATGAAGTAACGGTTAAACATGAAGCATTAGATCAATTTATAGCCTTAGAAAGTAATGATTGGGAGGCTATCTATAGCTTTTTGAAAGCAGATGCGAGAACTGGAGTTATTGAAAGAAATACCAACGAAACAAAAATCAAAATAGAGTTAAACCTTGACGGAACTGGAAAAAGTGATATTGATACAGGTATTGCCTTTTTTGATCACATGCTTGATCAAATAGCACGTCACGGTCAATTAGATTTAAACCTAAAAGTAGATGGCGACCTTGAAGTTGATGAGCATCACACAATAGAAGATACTGCTATTGCGCTTGGTGAATTATTTGCAACGACTTTAGGTAATAAATTAGGGATTGAACGTTACGGATTTTCATTACCAATGGATGATTGTTTTGCACAAGTTGCTATTGATTTTGGAGGTCGTAATTGGTTGGTTTGGGAAGCCGATTTTAAACGTGAAATGATTGGCAAAATGCCAACTGAAATGTTTTATCACTTCTTTAGATCCTTTACTGATGGTGCAAAATGTAACTTAAATATAAAAGCAGAAGGCACTAACGAGCACCACAAGATTGAAGCTATTTTTAAAGCGTTTGCAAAAGCAATTAAAATGGCAGTGAAACGTGATGTAGAGAAAATGATATTACCATCAACAAAAGGCATGTTGTAATGAGTGTAGTAATTATAGATTATGGTGCAGGGAACATTAAAAGTATTCAATTTGCATTTAAGCGATTAGGTATAGATGCAAAACTCTCAAATAATCCTGAGGTTATACAATCGGCAGAGCGTGTTATTTTTCCTGGTGTTGGTGAGGCAAGCTCAGCAATGAAAATGTTGAAAGAAAGTGGTTTGGATGTATTAATTCCGAAGTTAAAACAACCTGTTTTAGGGATTTGTTTGGGGATGCAATTAATGTGTAATTCAACTGAAGAAGGTAATACTAAAGGTTTAGGTATCTTTAATGTGTATGTCAAACGTTTTTCTAACGCAGTTAAAGTTCCACAAATGGGATGGAACACAATCAATAAGTTATCATCTAACTTATTTAAGAATATAGATGAAGATGCGTTTTTATATCTGGTACATAGTTTTTATGCGGAAATGTGCCAAGAAGCAATTGCATCAACTTTTTATGAATTAAAGTACGCTTCTGCATTACAAAAAGATAATTTTTACGGCGTCCAATTTCATCCTGAAAAAAGTAGTATCGTAGGAGAACAATTACTAAAGAATTTTTTAGAATTATGAGAATAATACCAGCAATAGATATTATAGACGGAAAATGTGTCCGTTTAACAAAAGGAGATTATAGTACTAAAAAAGTATATAATGAAAATCCGCTTGAAGTCGCAAAAGAGTTTGAAGGCGCGGGTATTAAATATTTACACCTTGTAGATCTTGATGGTGCCAAAGCGCAACATGTTGTTAACTATAAAATTTTAGAACAGATTACGTCTAAAACAAGATTGAAGATTGATTTTGGTGGTGGTTTAAAAACTGATGAAGATTTACACATTGCTTTTAACTCTGGAGCTAAACAAGTTACAGGAGGAAGTATAGCTGTTAAAAACCCTGAAATATTTGAAAGTTGGATCAATAAATATGGTGGTACTAAAATTATTCTTGGAGCCGATTGTAATAATGAAAAGATTGCAGTTAGTGGTTGGCAAGAGGAAAGTGATATGGAAGTGATTCCTTTTATACAAGGCTATGAGAGTAAAGGAATCAAATATGTGATATGTACAGATATTGCTAAAGATGGTATGTTAGAAGGGCCGTCTTTTGATTTATACAAACGCATCT
>CAJQOA010000076.1 GCA_905479815.1 uncultured Psychroserpens sp. | reverse complement strand
GGTATTAACCTAGTTATAAATGACCTAGACATGCCTTTAATTATCAAAGTAGCTTCTATTCCGAAGGAAAGAATACAAGTTTACTTTATAGATAACGAAGAGTATTTCAAAAGAAAAGCAACATTAACTGACGAAGACGGTAAGCTTTTTAATGATAATGACGAACGAGCAATCTTTTTTGCTAAAGGAGTCATTGAAACAGTAAAAAAATTAAACTGGTCTCCAGATATTATTCATGTTAATGGATGGTTAGCTTCTTTATTGCCACTATACTTGAAAGAATTTTACAAAAACGAACCTTTATTTACCGAAAGTAAAATTGTGACCTCTGTATACAATCAAACCTTTGAAGGTACGTTAGATAAGAACATGATTAATAAAGTGAAATTTGATAGTATTGATGAAAGTAAGATTAAAGGTTTAGAAAAGCCTACTTACAATAACCTTATGAAAATTGCTATTGATAATTCTGATGCACTTATTAAAGGCTCAAATGAATTACCAGAAGAATTGAATGAGTATCTAGATGCGTCTGACAAACCTGTCTTAGACTATTATCCAATTGAAGATTTCACAGAACATTATACAGAATTTTACACTACTAAAGTTTTAGATTAGTAAACAAGTTTATGAAAAAAAGAAAAATTGCCCTACGACATTTAGCAATATTAGCAGTTTTGCTAAGCTCAATTATTGCCTGTGATAAAGATTTTGCCAATATTGATTCAGATATTATCAACAATGATAATGCGACTCATTTTGGTACAGGTTCAGAAAAATTTGAGGTTATAGCTTATACCAAGGTATTAGAGCCTGTTCAAACAAATGCTTTACCCTCAAATCTTCTAGGAGATTTTGAAGATTCAGCTTCAAGTTATGGACGTACTTCAGCAAGTTTTGTCACACAAATACGCGGTACATTAACAGATCCAGACTTTGGCACAAGTGCAGTTATAGATTCTGTAGTACTTACTATCCCATATTTTAGTACACCAACAGCATTTAATGCTGATGGTAGTACAGATTATGAATTAGACTCTATTTTTGGAGGAGGTTCATTTGATTTTTCTATATATGAAAGCAATTATTTTTTAAGGGATTTTGACCCAACTGCTTCAGATATTGATACGCCTCAAAATTACTATGCCAATCAAACTACTGGTTCAGACATGATAAGTCAAGTACAATTAGAAGGAGAATTATTGTATGAAAAAGAAAACTTTTCGCCAGAAGACACAGAAATAGAATTATGGGAAGGTGAAGGTGAAGATTTTGGTGTTAGATCAAGAATAGCTCCTGCTTTGAGGATAAAATTTGATGCAGATATACAACAATACTGGCAAGAAAGAATAATTGATATGGCTGGTCAGCCAGAATTAAGCAACATCAATAATTTCAACAATTACTTTAGAGGTCTTTATTTCAAAGCAGAGCCAGGTGCATTGGCATCGACACAAGGTAGAATGATGCTACTAAATATGGCTTCTAATTCATCAAACATAACCATATATTATACAAGAGACCCATTCACTGATGGTGCAGATCCAGTTCAAACAACATACACATTTAACTTTACTGGTAACAGAGCAAATTTCTTATCAAATGATTTTCCGTTAACTAATGGAGACGAAACTACTGGAGATGAAAACTTATTTTTAAAAGGAGGTCAAGGCTCTGTTGCAGAAATAAAATTATTTAATGGAGAAGATCTAGACCCAACTAGTACTGTAGACAATACTTTTGAATTATTTAAAAAGGAGTTCGTAGAAACCGATGATGATGGGAATTTTGTAAGTTCAAAAAAACTAATCAACGAAGCTAATTTGGTATTTTATGTCAATCAAACTTTAGTAAATGCAAATGGAGATGAACCAAGTCGTGTGTTTTTATATGATATGAATAATAACATAGCATTAGCAGATTACTTCTTTGACACTGCTAATACAGTTGCGCCAGAGTTCTCAAGAAGCTCTCATTTAGTTCCTTTAGAAAGAGAAGGTAATGAAGCAACTGGTGATGGTGTTAGATATAAAATTAGAATAACAGAGCATTTAAATAATCTAATACTTAGAGATTCTACAAACGTTAAACTTGGTTTAGCAGTTTCTGGGAATGTAAACCTCGAAGCAAGTTCTATACAGTATGACTTACTTAGTGGAGATGATCAAGACAAAGTTCCTGTAAGTTCTATATTAACACCTAGAGGAACCGTTTTATACGGTAATAATACTACCGATGAAACTAAAAAATTATATTTAGAAATATTTTTCACCGAACCTAACAACTAAAACATATGTGTGGAATAGTAGGCTATATAGGCCATAGAGAAGCTTACCCAATAATTATCAAAGGATTAAAACGCTTAGAATATAGAGGATATGATAGTGCTGGTATTGCACTTTATGATGGTACTGACATTAAATTATCTAAAACTAAAGGTAAAGTTGCTGATTTAGAAGAGAGACTTGAAAGAGAGATATCTACTAGTGGTACTTTAGGTATTGGTCATACACGTTGGGCAACTCACGGTGTTCCAAATGATGTTAATTCACACCCACACTATTCAAATTCTGGAGATTTAGTAATCATTCATAATGGTATCATAGAAAACTATGAGTCCTTAAAAAAAGAATTGATTAAGCGAGGATATACTTTCAAATCTGATACAGATACTGAGGTCCTAATAAACCTAATTGAAGACGTAAAGAAAAAAGAAAAAGTAAAACTAGGTAAAGCAGTTCAAATTGCATTGAACCAAGTTATTGGCGCTTATGCTATTGCTGTATTTGACAAAAACAAACCAAATGAAATAGTAGTCGCTAGACTAGGAAGTCCTCTTGCCATAGGTATTGGAGAAGATGAGTTTTTTATTGCTAGTGATGCATCGCCTTTTATTGAGTACACAAAGAATGCTATTTATCTAGAAGATGAAGAAATGGCAATTGTACGTCGACATAAAGGCATAAAAATTAGAAAAATTAAAGATGACTCTCTTGTTGCTCCTTATATTCAAGAACTTCAATTAAATCTTGAACAAATTGAAAAAGGTGGTTATGAGCACTTCATGCTTAAAGAAATTTATGAGCAACCAAGTGCTATCCTAGATACTTTTAGAGGTAGATTGTTATCAAATGAAGCTATAATCAAAATGGCTGGTATTGAGGATAACATGAAAAAATTCCTTAATGCTAATAGAATTATTATTGTTGCTTGTGGTACATCTTGGCATGCTGGATTAGTTGCAGAGTATATTTTTGAAGACTTAGCTCGTATTCCTGTTGAAGTTGAATACGCATCAGAGTTTAGATATAGAAACCCAATAATAAATGAAGGTGATGTTGTTATAGCTATTTCACAATCTGGTGAAACTGCTGATACACTTGCTGCTATCAAATTAGCAAAATCAAAAGGCGCATTCGTATTTGGAGTTTGTAACGTTGTAGGATCTTCCATTGCTAGAGAAACTCATGCAGGTGCATATACACATGCTGGACCAGAAATTGGAGTTGCTTCAACAAAAGCATTTACAACTCAAATCACTGTATTAACATTAATTGCACTTCGTTTAGCAAGAGCAAAAGGGACCATTTCAAGTTCAGACTTTAGAAGTCACTTAATTGAATTAGAATTAATTCCTGAGAAAGTTAAAAAAGCATTAGAATCTGACGCTTACGTGAAAACTGTAGCTGCTATATATAAAGATGCTAAAAACTTCTTATATCTTGGAAGAGGGTTTAATTTCCCAGTAGCTCTTGAAGGCGCACTTAAACTTAAAGAGATTTCTTACATTCATGCTGAAGGATATCCAGCTGCAGAAATGAAGCATGGTCCTATTGCATTAATTGATGAAAACATGCCAATTGTTGTAATCGCTACAAAAAAAGGGCATTACGAAAAAGTAGTAAGTAACATCCAAGAAATTAAATCTAGATCAGGTAAAATTATTGGTATTGTGACTGTAGGAGATGAACAAGTGAAGGCATTAGCAGATCATGTTATTGAAGTTCCAGAAACAATAGAATCTTTAACACCTCTATTAACTACAATTCCTCTTCAACTCTTGTCGTATCACATAGCGCTTATGCTAGATAAAAATGTAGATCAACCACGTAATCTTGCAAAAGCAGTTACGGTAGAATAGTTAATTTTTACATATGTTAAAAATAAAGCTCAAAATATGGAATTCATATTTTGAGCTTTATTTTTTTATAAATCATCCAAAAATCAAATCTTTTTTTTGTTAAAAATTACTATGCATGCATAATTTTTTCATTTTTTTTCATTTCAGTTGCATTAAATTATATATATTGCTTTACTATAATTAACTAATTCCCTAAAATGAAGACAATTTTTAAGATTATGATGCTGTTCTGTTGTGCTATAACTTTTGCGCAATCAA
>CAJQOA010000075.1 GCA_905479815.1 uncultured Psychroserpens sp. | reverse complement strand
TGTTTAGTCGTTTGAGTAAAATTCCATAAATAAGACGATAGAATAACCAGAATACTAATAAGAAAATTCCAATAAAAAGAATCATTAAAGCAGATGTGATAAACATTTGTTTATCAGAGAACTGTTCAAACTGTTTTGATATTTCTGGATTGTGATACATCGTATAATACACACCAATAACCATCGAGACAAAGGCCATAATCAGACTAAAAATCACATAATATTTTATAATTTTTCTTGTCTTCAATATATTTTCCATAAGTTTTTTTGCACTGTCTGTGACAGAGATTGACATATAAGATTTATATAATAAAAACACAAAAACAACAATTACAGCACTACTTAAAATAGTAAGTAGTAAAAGCGTGGTGCTATTGCCATACATTGTAGTTAACTCTTCACGATATTCTTCAGAAGCAAAATAAGGATATAAGTTAAGTCCAATCCAAAATAAAAGCTCAGCAATACTGATGTAAAAAAGCATTTTCACAATAGATGATGATTTTTTGTGCATCATCGGGTAAATATCTTTGCTTGATATTTGTTGATCAGATTGCGTCGTATTCGACTGCCAATCTTTTTTTAATAATTCTAATTCATCCATAATTACGGATTTAATATTGTTTTTAATTTTTTCTTCACCCTATTCATCTTCACACGAGCATTAACTTCACTAATACCTAGGGTTTCACTAATTTCATTATACTTTTTATCTTCTAAATACAATAACACTAAGGCTTTTTCAATATCATTTAATTGATGAACTGCTTTATATAATAATTTGAGTTGTTGTTCTTCTGTATCGTCATATTCTACAGATTTGATTTTAAAAGAAACTGTCTCAAACTCTTGTGTTTTGATCGTTCGTTTTGATTTTCGGTATAGCGTAATTGCTGTGTTTAAACCAACACGATACATCCAAGTACTAAACTTTGCATCACCTCTAAATTTAGGGTATGCCTTCCATAACTGTATCGTTATCTCTTGAAACAAATCATTGTGAGCATCTTGATTATTGGTATATAATCTGCATACTTTGTGCACAATATTTTGATGCTTCTGAAGTAATTCTACAAAACTATGTTCGAGTTCTTTATTCAAATTTGATTAGTTAGTTACTTATATGTAGTATTAAAATTTAAAATGTTACATAACATTAAACATTAATTCAAAAATAAGATTTTATGTGGCATAAATTGTATCTTTGAATAAGACATTCTAAGTGGTTTTTTTATATGAATATTCCTCAATCAAAGTTCCCGAGAATTGTAATAATAGGTGGTGGTTTTGCAGGTGTTAATCTTGTTAAGTCGCTATTAAATAAGGATCTACAAGTTGTGCTGTTAGATAAGCATAACTACCATACATTTCAACCATTATTATATCAAGTGTCAAGTTCAGGGTTAGAACCCGACTCTATTGCTTACCCGTTAAGAAAAATAATAAAAAAACATAAAAATTCATTTTTTAGACTTGCAGAGGTTGAATATATCGATGCAGATAAAAATGAAATCACGACAAACATTGGAACACTTAATTTCGATTTTCTAGTCATTGCGACTGGAACCAAAACTAATTTCTTTGGTAATAAAGCGATTGAAATCAATAGTATGCCAATGAAAAGCGTTCCTCAGGCACTCAATATTAGAAGTTTAATACTGCAAAATTTTGAAAAAGCTGCTATTTCTAGTACAGAAGAAGAACGACAAGCTTATTTGAATTTTGTAATTGTTGGAGGAGGACCAACTGGTGTTGAACTCGCTGGAGCAATTGCCGAACTCAAAAACCATATTCTCCCAAGAGATTATCACGACTTAGATAGTGGTGATATGCAAATTCATTTATTAGAAGGCGCTAACAGAGTATTACCTCCAATGAGTGAACATGCATCTCAAAAAGCTGAGAAATTTCTTAAACGTTTAGGTGTTCATGTTCATACCAATGTGTTTGTAAAAGATTATGATGGAAAACACGTGACTACAAATTCTGATTTAAAACTACATACCGAAACTTTAATTTGGGCAGCAGGCGTAACTGGCTCGCCAATACATGGTCTTAATGTAGAGTCAATACTAGAAAGAACAAATCGATATAAGGTAAATCGATTTAATCAAATTGAAGGTTATGATTCTATTTTTGCCTTAGGAGATATCGCTTCTATGGCCACTGAGAATTACCCTAATGGACATCCGCAAGTTGCACAACCTGCCATTCAGCAAGGTAAACTCCTTGGGAAAAACTTAATACGATTTATTAAAAATGAATCACCAAAACCGTTTACCTATAAAGACAAAGGGTCTATGGCAACCATTGGTCGTAATAAAGCTGTAGTAGATTTAAAACATTTTAAATTTGGAGGTTTCTTAGCTTGGTTTATTTGGATGTTTATCCATTTAATGTCGCTAGTAGGTTTTAGAAACAGAGTGATTGTGTTCTTTAATTGGACGTATAACTATATTAATTTCGACAAAGCCGCTCGACTTATTATTAGACCTTTTAAAAAATAGAATTTGGGCGTTTCCTATCGTGCTACTCAAGGTCAGGCTGTACACTATATCTTTTGCAAACAAAAGGATGCCGTTTCCATCCTTAACGCGATGCTTTGGCTAACTTCAAAATTCCTATGATGATAAAATATTGAGCTAAAGCATAGGTAATCATAATGCTTAAGTTTGAATAAGCTAGAAGTTCATAAAATTTATTCAATGCCAATATACTATCAGATATCATAAATAGTATAGCGCCTAAAAACACCAATGTATAACTCAATTTTGGCACATTTTCTTGTCTTAAAAAAGCAGATGTAGACATACTTAAAATGACTAGCATATAAATTATGACAGGAATTAGCATGTCATTCAATCCGTCTTTTAAGAGATAGAACAAGCCAAGAGCATAGAGTATTAATAGTATCATAAAGCCAAATGGGTTTGCCGTTTTGTTTCTATGTTTTAAAAACGCAATCACATACATCAAATGTGCTAATAAAAAAGCAACCAAGCCAGATAAGAAGTAGTTTGGAGATCTATCTACAAACATGAGAAGTATATCTCCAGCTAGAGAGAACAGTAGAGCAGAAGCGATAATCAATCTCAAATTTTTATCTAAAGCATTGCTGTTTGCCCAAAAGAAAATCAATAAGACTAGTACAATTGCAGGCTTAAATATGTAATGAAAAGACGAAAAATTTTCTAACGACCCAGAAATCAGCTCAGCGATAACAATTAAACCATAAACAATGCTGAATTTTTTTTCTGAAGATGTGAGCATATACTATTGAGTTTCTCAAAAATATGCAATTCGGTATTGATTTTTGACAATTGGGTCACATAGAATTTAATTAATTGCTATTGTTTATCATTTTTGACCCATCAATAAAAAACGAACAGTTTAAATTATCAACCATGCAAAAATTAATCACAATCATCGCCATCCTCATCTCATCAATGACATTTGCGCAAACAACAATTAACGGAAAAGTAACCGACACAAAAAATCAACCAGTATTTGGAGCCAATGTCTATCTTGATGGCACATACGATGGAGCCACAACAGATGAAAACGGAGATTTTAAGTTCACAACTGAAGAAACCGGAACAAAAACCTTAATCGTTTCGTTTTTATCATACGAAACGAAAACCATCTCGGCAGATGTGTCTACATTTAAAGATCTCAAAATTAATTTGAGAGAAGATATGGAGTCTTTGGATGCTGTAGTCATTTCTGCAGGAACTTTTGAAGCTAGT
>CAJQOA010000074.1 GCA_905479815.1 uncultured Psychroserpens sp. | reverse complement strand
TGCAAATATAAAAAATAGTTTCTATATTCAATTAACTTTATTTAAGAAAATATTACTAACCGATTTTGTATTTTTGAAAGAACGCAAAAACAACTAAAATATGCAACATATTCAATCCTATATTGAAGAACATAAAGATAGATTTCTAACAGAACTTATTGACCTCCTTAAAATCCCATCAGTAAGCGCAGACCCTGATTATAAGGATCATGTATTTCAAACAGCAGACGTCATCAAAGACAGCCTTTTAAAGGCTGGTTGTGATCATGTTGAGATTTGTGAGACTGAAGGTTTCCCAATCGTCTATGGTGAAAAAATGATTGACGAAAATCTACCTACCATTTTAGTATATGGACATTATGATGTACAACCTGCAGACCCTATTGAGTTATGGGATTCACCGCCTTATGAACCCGTAATCAAAAAAACAGATATTCATCCAGAAGGCGCCATATTTGCTAGAGGTGCTTGTGATGACAAAGGTCAAATGTACATGCACGTCAAAGCGATGGAGTTTATGACAGAGACTGGTCAACTTCCATGTAACGTTAAATTCATGATTGAAGGCGAAGAAGAAGTTGGTAGTGTGAATCTTTCAAAGTTTGTAAAGAACAATCAAGAAAAATTAAAGAATGATGTGATTTTAATTTCAGATACTGGGATGATTGCACAAGATGTGCCATCAATTACAACAGGTCTTCGTGGATTAAGCTATGTTGAAGTTGAAGTTACTGGACCTAATCGTGATTTGCATTCTGGATTATATGGAGGCGCAGTAGCGAACCCAATAAATATATTAACTAAAATGATTGCGTCTTTACATGACGAGGACAATCATATTACGATACCTGGATTTTATGATAAGGTAGAAGAACTATCTGATGCAGAGCGCGCAGAAATGGCTAAAGCACCCTTTTCTTTAAAAGACTACGAGGATTCAATTGGTATTGATTCCATTTACGGTGAAAAAGGTTACTCAACCAACGAACGCAACTCTATTAGACCAACGTTAGATGTCAATGGTATTTGGGGTGGTTATATTGGTGAAGGTGCAAAAACAGTTATTGCAAGCCAAGCATTCGCAAAAATATCTATGCGTTTAGTACCAAATCAAGAATGGGAAGAGATTACTGAGTTATTTAAAAACCACTTTGAAAGCATTGCTCCTGCTGGTGTAAAAGTTAAAGTAACACCTCATCATGGCGGACAAGGTTATGTGACACCAATTGACAGTCTTGGTTACGAAGCAGCATCGAAAGCCTATTTTGATACGTTTGGACAAAAACCAATTCCGCAACGAAGTGGAGGAAGTATCCCTATTGTGTCGCTTTTTGAGCAAGAATTAAAAAGCAAAACAATATTAATGGGATTCGGTTTAGATAGTGATGCTATCCACTCTCCTAACGAACATTTTGGGATTTGGAATTATTTAAAAGGCATCGAAACGATTCCTTTATTCTATAAATATTTTACAGAGTTAAGTAAATAATCAAAATGCCACCAATTAATAGTTGGTGGCATTCTTTTTTTGTTCGCAAATAAGACAACTTTAAAATTTGTCTTACTCTTTTATAATTTTATAAGTTCCAGATTTCTCTTTTGTATTTACCTTCAGAAAATAAATACCTTGAGGTAAATTCTTTATATTCAATTCTGTGTTTTCTGTAATCGTTTTATTGAGAACTAATTTCCCTGAAACATCAAACAAATTCAAATCTGTTGCTATTTCCGAAGATAATTCTACAGTTATAAAGTTTTTAGCTGGTATTGGGTAAACCTTCAATTCTTCTACAGAAAAAGATTCAAGACCTAACGTATCAAACAATAGACATTCACTGCGTTCAGTACATGTTCCAGAAGTGACTTCTACAGCATAATTAGCATTAGCAACAGGTACATACGTTTGATTTGTTGCACCAGGAATAGCACTATCTGTATCACAATTAAACCACTGATAACTAGCAGAACTTTGATTAGATGTCAACATAGTCATAGTTTGTGACACTGTATTATCTACTGCAACTAAACTTCCTTTAGTCACCATATAACCAGTTACTAACTTTACCATTTCATTCAGGTAAGGCAAATCTAAGGTTGCAAATCTATCTGCAGACGTGTGATAAAAAGGAGTTTCGTCATTTGTTTCCCAGGATTCTCCGACTAAAACAGCAGAAAACGGATTTGCTCCACCATTAGCAAACCAAAAACTAGCATGATCACTTGCAGTAGTTCCTGGATTAACTTCGATGACATTTAAATCAAAAGTATATGTATTTAAAACAGCCAAAATATCGTCTTTCATTGCAACAGAATTTGCAATATTTCTATAATCTATATCAAATTCATTATCTCCTGGTTGCCCAACAGCATCTCCATCATAACCAATCATATCCATATTTAAAACACCAAGAATATTGTCGCCATTATTTGCTGCTTGATTAGCGTAAAACTGAGAACCACGAAGACCAATTTCTTCTTCATCCCAAAGTGCATAAACAATCGTATTATCTAAACACTGAGTTGATAATATTCTAGCGATTTCAAGAACAGCTGCTGTACCAGTAGCATTATCATCTGCACAATAATCGTCTACCGTATCATAATGAGCACAAACAATATAGATATCATTAGGATTCGTTTTACCAATTTGAGTAGCTATTATATTTCTACCATTGGTATTAAACGGCTGCTCTGTAACAACTACATTATCTAAAGCGCCTAATCGTTCTACTAGATAATCTCCAGCTAAACCATTGTTAGCTTGTTGTCTATTTAAAATAGTAACAGTATTACCATCAACAACAGTTGTTTGTTCTCCTGTAAACTCATTAAGAGTTAAGGATACTTTATCAATATCAACTTGATTGATAATGTCTTGAATGTTTTGTGAATACGAAGAAAATGTACATAGTAGAATGCACATTATTGTGGTGTGTAAAGCTTTCATTTTGGGCAATTTTTCTTTTTATAATACTTCAAATATAAGGTATTTGTATTATATCATTTGAATATGATTTTGATAATTAAAATTTTTATTCTACATTTGTAGAGTTAATTCTAAACATGTAGAGCAATGCAATTATCTAAAACAGAAGAACAACTTATGCAATATCTATGGAAACTTGATAAAGGGTTCATGAAAGATTTATTACTTGCATATCCAGAACCTAAACCAGCAACTACTACTGTTGCTACGCTTTTAAAGCGTATGATAGATAAAGGTTTTGTAGCTTATAAGCTCTACGGAAAATCGCGTGAATATTATCCTTTGGTTAAGAAGAAAGACTATTTTTCTAAGCATGTCAACACACTAATTAAAACGTTTTTTAATGATAGTGCATCGCAATTTGCTTCTTTTTTCACTAAAGAAACCGATCTCACAAAAGAAGAATTAGAAGATTTAAAAGCTATAATCGATAACGAAATTAAAAACAAACCGAAGTAGATTATTACTATAAAAAATAGAGAGAATCTACAAGGTTCAATGAGACAATAAAAAAACAATAATAAACATCAAATTAAATAGTCATGGTCATCTATATTTTAAAATTTAGCGCTTGTCTTGCTATTTTTATGGTATTCTACAAGCTATTTTTAGAGCGTTCTAGTATACATAAATTTAAAAGATTCTATTTATTAGGCGCTTTAGGGTTTGCATTAGTAATACCATCATTGACTTTTATTGAATATATAGAACCTACTGTAGTTGAAGAGCACACCACTTTTACAATGCCTAATATTGAAATGGTAGAAAACGCACCTCAAATTGTTGCTGTAAATTATACGTCAATTATCTTATGGGCAATTTACGGGTTAGGTGTTTTAATTTTTCTATTGAAATTCTGCCTCAACCTTAACTCTATTATTGCAAGAATTAGAAAGAATCCTAAATTAAAAACAGATGGATTTATTAATGTGTTGGTTTCAAATTTGAGAATTCCGCACACATTTTTTAACTACATATTCTTCAACAAACATAAGTTTGAACTTAACGAAATCCCTAAAGAAGTGCTTTTACATGAGCAGACTCACGCAAAGCAAAAACACAGTATTGACGTCCTTCTTTTAGAGTTTTTACAAATTATTTTCTGGTTTAATCCGTTACTGTACTTATTGAAACGTGAAGTCAAGCTCAATCATGAGTTTCTCGCTGATCATGCCGTTTTAAAAAACGGAATTGAACCATCTACATATCAAACTATTTTATTGGCTTTCTCATCAAAAGCTCAACATCCAGAATTGGCAAATGCCATTAATTATTCATCAATCAAAAAACGATTTACAGTCATGAAAACACACACATCAAAACGATCCATTTGGGTAAGAAGCTTATTAATTTTACCAGTATTAGCTCTATTATTTTATGGTTTTACCGAGAGAGAACAGGTTGAAATAGAAAGTATTCCACCAGAAATTATTGAATTATATCTTAATGAAGATGGAGAACTTCTTCTTGAAAACAAAGTAATTACCTTTGAAGATATTGAAGCGTTGTATCTTGAGGATTCTAAACTACAAGTATCTATAAAAGTTTTCCCAGATGCCAATCCAGACATCTCAAAAGGTCTAACCTTAAAATTAAGAGAGATTGGTATTAAAAAAATGATGGTATGCACCAGCAGAGTAGCAGAATTTCAAAATAATTTGCAACAAAAAGCAACTCCAAAACAAGTTGAAGAGTATAATAAAATCGCAAAAAAACTGAGCGCTCAACCTAAGAAAAATCCAATTATAAAACTAAAGGACGTTGAACGTATAACATATTTATACAAAATAATGAGCGCTTCTCAAAAGGAAAACGCACAACCTTTCCCAAATATCCCACCTCCACCTCCACCTCCTGCTCCTCCAATGACTGTTGTTAAAAAAAGGCTATTTTGGATCTTATTAAATAGTAAAGGACAATTCTTAGTGAATGATGAGCTTGCTACTTTAAAATCAATTGAAAATGATTTCAAAGCCATAGTCAATGACAAAAACAAATCAAATGACATTGTTTTTAAGCATGATAAAAAAGCACCAAAAGACATCATAAATAAGCTCAACACCTTAATTAAAAAATATGATTTAGAAAACATATACGATACGCTACCGCCACCTCCTCCGCCACCTCCTGCTCCATTAAAAAAAGGAAATGGACCAAATGGGAGTGAGTATTTCCCAGTTCCACCACCAATTCCAGAAGACGCAACTCCTGAGCAACGTGAGAAAATGCAAGCAGTCATTGATGACTTTGAAAAAACATACAAAAGAAAAGTGCATCAAGCAAAAATGAATGATGGCGAAATGATTAGTATAATTGCCAATGATGATGTTTATCATCCAAGCCAAGATTTAAACAAAATCAAGACAGGATTCATCAAAATCAAAAATATCACTCACTACTATGTGAGTATTGATAGCAATACAAAATACTATAACAGACAAGGTTTTGAGGTCAATAAAACAGGAAAAACTATTAGTAAAGGCCAAATAAATGCATCAAATGTTATTCCTGGTCAATACATTACTAAAGTATATAGTGATGATCAAGTTGTAGTAGAGTTTAATAACAACAAACCAACTGCACAAAAGACTAGAGTTGATATTCCCCCTCCTCCTCCTGCGCCAAAATCTACATTAGATTTTGTAATTGACCTCGCTAAGAAAAACGCGAAATTCTTTTATGAAAAAAAAGAAATTACTTCTGACAAAGCCATATCTCTTTTAAAACAAAACCCAGATCTAAATCTCCTGGCCAAAGGCACTAAGAAAGCACAACCTCTAGTATATATTTCTATAGAACCTATTAGTTTAAGTCAAACTAAAAACTAATCCAGTGTATATTTCAAAAGAATAATAAATAATTATCATTTTATAAGCACAAAGCCTTTAGATATAAAATCTAAAGGCTTTTTTATACCCGTATTTATACTCGGTTTTCTTTTTGGGCAAAAAGGAGCTTAAGGAGTTAAGCTTGTTAATTTAAATTGTTAAATTAATTTAAACACTCTTTAAAAATGAAACCATTCCAAAAGTCTAAGGCTTTTAAAGTTCATTCAATACTGCTAATAACTATAATTAGTTTGAATTTCACCATGTGTAAAAAAGCAGATAAAGTTCCTTATGAGACTATAGAAAGCAAGGCTATTATTACAGACCTAGTTCCAACAACGACAGTGCCAATGAAAAAATTAAAAGCGCTTTTTGAAGCTGCCATGATTGATTCACAAAATCCTGAACCGCATGAAATAAGCAATACACTTCTAAACTTAGAAACCAACAAAAATCTCATTGATACCACAATTAACGGAGAACGCTATATTAAAATGGTGTCATGGAAACTAAACCCAGCATGGTATCCAGAAAAAGGCAAGTTTAATGACAGCTCTCGAGTTATTTGGGTAACTGCAGCTCCTATTCTTAGAGATAGCTGCAGAAGCTTTTACAGCAAACCAAATTTAGATGCTAATATGCGTTTGAGGCAATTACTGGGTTTGCAACCATTTACTCCAGAAACATTTTTTCTAGAATTGTGGGTAAGACCACAAGATATGTTTAGACCTGCACCAGATAACGAAACTAATGATAATACTTCAGGTTTAAACCTTCCTTCAGATGTCACTGCCAGTTATCGCAAATGGTTTAATAACACAAGAGCTTTTCAATATAATGACTGTAAAGATTCTTTGTTTGATCAATATGGATATCCATGGACACAATTAGGTTACACTTATGATTGGAGTCCTGATAGCAAAACAAATATGGGCTTATCTGAGTTTGTAATTAAAGAAAATACTGAGATGTATGTTTCAGGTAAATATTCAAACATGGAGTACTGTTCTTCAAAATAGAAGAACTTATCATCATCAAATGTTGAGACCTTTTAGATAATTCATAACATCTAAAAGGTCTTTTTTTTGTTAAAAAATGTAACAAATAAGGTCCTTTTGCGTTCTAATAGACAATCAATCAAAAAACACTAATCATGTTAAAAAAATTCTTCATCATCTGCTCTGGAGCAGATACAGACATTCTTGACAATTGCGCCATTGGCGAACAAAATAAATTTGCAGGCATTGGAGCCACTGTGTTTTTCACTGCAGTTATGGCTTTTATTGCCTGTAGCTATGCGCTTTACACTGTTTTTGATAATGTATTTGCAGCTATTGGTTTCGGGTTTGTTTGGGGTTTATTAATTTTTAACCTAGACCGTTTTATTGTGTCAACAATTAAAAAACGAAACAACGTTATTGACGAAATTTTACAAGCATCACCAAGATTAATACTTGCTGTTATTATTGCCATTGTGATTTCAAAACCTTTAGAACTTAAAATTTTTGAAAAGGAAATTAATCAAGTGCTCTTAGAACAAAAAAATGATTTAACACTCGCAAATCAAAATCAAATAGCAGCACAGTTTACGCCTAATGTAGATGCGCTTTCTTCTGAAATTTTAAATCTCCAGTCACAAATAGCAACTAAAGAAACTGAAGTCAACACACTTTATGACATTTACATTACCGAAGCTGAAGGCACAGCTGGAACAAATCTTTTAGGCAAAGGACCAGTTTACAAAGAGAAACGAGACAAACATGATGCTGCATTAGCTGAATTACAACAGTTAAAAGCAGATAATAAAGCTAAAATTGAAGTGATTGAAAATCAAATCACTCAACTTAACTCTAATTATGATGCTCAGGTAGCTTCAACGCAACCTATTATTGATGGGTTTGATGGCTTAATGGCTCGTGTGAATGCATTAGGCGAATTGCCTTTTTTACCGTCGTTATTTATTTTGCTTTTGTTTTTAGCTATTGAAACCTCTCCTATTTTTGCAAAGCTGATGTCTCCAAAAGGCGAATATGATTACAAGTTAGAAGATGCTGAAACGGCTATAAAAACATGGGTTGAACAAAAAGTAAGTCAACGAGAGGTTCTATTACATACAGATCAAACGCTCAATAATAGGATTTACAATGATATTGCAGAAGAAGACGAAATTTACAACTACAAACGAAAGAAAGCACGAGAACTCATGGAACTACAAGCCGATGCTTTTTTCAAACATCAAAAGAATGCACTATAAATTTTATAGTATATTTAAAATCTAAATATACACGTATGAAATTTGCATCTTTTTTTTTAGTGGTTCTTCTATTCTCTTGTCAAGCAGAAGTTAAAGACGTTGAACTTCCAATAACTTCCGAAGATAATTTAGTAGAATCAATAACTGCAATTAAAGAGGTAATGTCTGCTCAAGAGATCGCCTGGAACAATCACGATTTAGAGGGTTTCATGAAAGGGTATTGGAATGATGAGAATCTCAAATTTTATGGCAGTAGTGGTCTTACCAAAGGCTGGAATAATACATTAGCCAATTACAAAAAAGGGTATCCAACAAAAGCAGAAAGTGGCACACTTCGTTTTGTAATCAATGATATTTCTAAAATTGAAAATGGTAATTATTGGGTTATGGGAGAATATCATTTAACACGACCAGTTGGTGATGCCAATGGAGTATTCATGATTATCTTTAAAAACATTGATGGCGAATGGAAAATCGTTGCAGATATGTCCTGCTAAGATTCTAACTACGCTGCTTCTTCTGTTTTAAAATGATTGTATAAGCTGTTTTGACCAAGTCCAATGATTGATAAACGCTTGCTTTTAACTATAGCTTCATTATGTAATTGAGCAATAGCACTTACGCCATAACGATCAATACTCGATAGGTTTTCAATACTAATTGTGATTCCGTTTGTGTTGTTAAATACATTTTTAAAATGCTTTTTAAACACATGAATGTTATTGCGGTCTAAAACTCCTTTAACATTAAAAAAGTTGTTTGCGAAAGTAATTTCTAGGTTCATAATAATATGATTTAGGTTAAACTTAATAACTCTGGGTTGCTATCAATCAATATCATTATTCATGCCAATTATTAAAGTTCTTTTTTAACAACTAACATTGTAAATATCATAAATATTTATGGGTTGGTCATACATATTCGATTAAATGTATGATTGGTTGGTTTTAGATTACAAATAGACTTTTTTATTCGATAAAATGCACATTTAGAACAGATTGAATTGCTCATCTAGACATATTACCTCTTGTTTTCTATTATAAAACGGTAACATTATGCATTATCATGTAATATTAATTATTTTTACTTCGAATCAAATTTTACATTAAAAAAGACAAACTATTCTGAAACGAGCATGTTCAAAATTTTATCACCAAAAGGAATAATTAATAGCGAACAGCATGTAACCATTGAAAAACAATACATATAAACACATGAAATCTACCTCTCTTTTTTACACTTTACTTTTCACATTATTAATTGTTAGTTGCAACACCACGAAAAACATTGTGGCTTCTCAACCTCTGAAAGAAATTTCAAATTTTGAAAAACTAGCTTCTGTAAAAAGTATAGTCAAAATTGAAAAAAGAGCACCATCAAGTCATTTTGATGAGAACTATGAAATTTGGTTTGAACAACCTATAGATTATAATGATGCTACTCAAGGTACATTTAGACAACGTGTGTTTTTAGGTTTTGAAAGCGCAACGCTTCCTGTCATTGTAGAACTTAAAGGTTACGGAATTGGATCTGAACGCGCAGGAGAGCTCGCTGCTCATTATAAAGCCAATCAATTAAGCATAGAACATCGTTTTTTTAACAATTCTCGTCCAGAACAAATTGACTGGAATACTTTAACCATCGAAAACGCAGCTAAAGATCAAACCACGATCATTAATGCTATAAGAGATGCTATATACCCAAATGCAAAGTTTATAACTACTGGGATCTCTAAAGGCTGCCAAACAACCATGGCTCATCGTCGATTTTTCCCTAATAATGTAGATGCAAGTGTGTGTTATGTTGGACCTTTAAATTATCAGCGTGAAGACCCAAGAGTGTATCAATTCTTAAAAAATGTAGCAACAAAAATTGATAGAGATAAAGTAGAAGCGTTTCAAAACTTATGTTTTGAAAACAGAGCAACCTTATTACAATTTATGAAAAATGAAGGTGCTAATAAAAATATGACTTGGGAGTTTGGTGTAGAAAAAGCCATTGATTATACTATTCTTGAATATTCATTTGCGTTTTGGCAATGGGGAGTTCCCGTTGGAAATATCCCTTCTCAAAGCGCTTCTGTAGAAACTATCTATAAACATCTTATTGATGTTGTAGGTTATGGTTTCTTTGAAGAACAAGCTGTTGATGATCTTCAACCTTACTTTTGGGCAGCCTTAACGCAACAAGGGATTTATGGTTACGAAACTGCACCCTTTCAAAAGTATTTAAAAACGGATGCCATTTATAAATTTGATTGGGCTTTTCCAGAAGGTGTTACAAAAAATTATGATTTAAAACCAATGCAAGACATCAAGTCTTATTTAGATGTTTCCGCAGAAAAAATACTTTTTATTTATGGCGAATATGATGCTTGGAGTTCTACAGCTGTTGAATTAACTGACACTTCAAAAAACAGAGAATTATACAAATTTGTGAAAGCTAAAGGTGATCATAAAACGCGAATTAGTAGTTTCTCTACAACTGAGCAACAATCTATTTATGATATTATTGATGGTTGGATGGCAAATTAATTAGAATGGTTCTTCCTCAAAAATGATAGAATTAAGACAAATCTATCTATTTGTTTTCAAGATTTTTGTAATGCTTTTCTAAATCTACAGGCTTAAAAACAACTTTTTCTGAAGCTGGATGCTTATCAAGATGATGTTTTGGACGTATTGGCCGATCTGTAAAATCACCTCCACAATTAGGACACACTTCTTTTAACAGTGCTACACAATCTTTGCAGAATGTACACTCAAAGGTACAAATCATTGCCTCTTTAGAATCATAAGGTAAATTGGTATTACAATGTTCACAAGTAGGTCTAATCTGCAACATTCCTCTTATAGTTTTTTAACGTATTCTGTGATAATAACTGTTAGTGTTGGACCAACTTTACCTTCAATAAATGTTTCGTTTTCATGATCTAAACGAATGTTTCTAACTGCAGTTCCTTGTTTAGCGATTTGACTAGATCCTTTTATTTTAAGATCTTTTATTAACACCACAGAGTCACCTGCTTGTAATATGACACCGTTAACATCTCTATGAATTAATTTTTCTGGATCTGCTTCACCTTCTCCTGTAGATTTAGCAAATTCTAAAACCTCATCTTCCATGTACATCATGTCCAATAAATCTTGAGGCCAACCTTCTTGTCGCAATCTTGATAGCATTCTCCAAGCAATAACCTGAACAGGTTGATGCTCACTCCACATACTATCATTTAAACATCTCCAGTGATTAGGATCTGTGATTTCTGGATCTTCAATTTGACTCACACAAGTTTTACAGGCAAGAAGTGATTTATCTAAACTCTCATCTTTTATAGGAGCAACTGTATGAATTTCTATGTGCTCAATACTTCCACACAATTCACATTTATCTCCTGCTCTCTTCTTTAATTCTCTTTCAATACTCATAAAACTCAAATTTTAAGTACACAAATATATGAATTGTGAGTTGGTAATACCTTAAAAAAAAACTTATGATGCGCTTTGTAGTCTCTTAGTCAAATTTCCGTCAACATAGACTTCTAAAAGCTTAGCATTATCAGATGTAAAAGCAACAGTATTAGCTACTGCTGGAAGCAAAATAGTTTCTCCCATTTTTAATGTTTCTGCAACACCATCTGCAGTAATGGTAACAACACCTTCCACACACATAAAAATGATAAAAGAATCTAAATCTTCATAGCTTTTTACAAATGTGTCCTTCACATTTAGAATGTTCGTTGTAAAATAATCACAGTTAACCAAGTTCGCACTTTTGTTAGATTGCAGTGTATATGCTGCCTTTCCGTTAGATTCAAATTGTTTTGTTGCTTGTTCTGCTAATTTAGTATGTAATTCTCTTTTTTGACCTTGATCATCTGTACGATCCCAATCATAAACGCGATATGTAATATCTGAGGTTTGCTGAATTTCGGCAGCCAAAACACCTGCACCAATCGCATGAATTTTTCCTGCTGGAATAAAAAAGCTATCGCCTTTTTTTACAATTTCTCTATTAAACACAGCCTCTACATTATTTGATGTGATGTGATTTAATACTTCTGGATTAGTGTTTTTATCTTTTAATCCTAATACAATATTTGCATCTTCATCACTATCCATGATATACCACATTTCAGTTTTACCAAAAGAATGATGATGTATTTTCGCCATCTCATTATCTGGATGTACTTGAACAGATAGATCTGTTTTAGCGTCCAAGAATTTTATAAGCAAAGGAAAATTATGTCCAAAATACTCAAAGTTATGAGCTCCTAAAAAATCCGCTTCATGATTTACAATTAAATCTTTAAGGTTTGTTCCTTGATACACACCATTGCTTACTTC
>CAJQOA010000073.1 GCA_905479815.1 uncultured Psychroserpens sp. | reverse complement strand
TAAACCCATCCTCTATAGCTGGTACTGCGCGTTCAAGAATTACATATGATGCATAATCAAGAAACCAATCTTTAAACATACCAGTAACTCTAGTAATGCTTTCTTGTGGCTCATCTTGATTGTCTATAATATCGTTAGTATTTTCACTCATTAATCTTCTGGGAATTTTTATTTATCTTAACCATTTTACTTAATGATTGCCTTATGTATCGTCTTTTCTTTTTTGGCACTAAAGTGACATTAAAAGTTTCTTGTTTTTTCTTACCTCTACTATCTTTTGTGTAAAAAATTAGCGTCTTGTACACTATGAAATTTCGAAATTTATAAGCATACAAATCTTTCTTTTCAAATTCTAAGATGTGTTCTCTGTAATTTAAATTATCAGACAATAGCAAACCTCTGTTTGTCACTACAACTTTCAACCCATCACTATCATATTCAAAATATTTAGATATAAAATGAACTAGAAAAAAAAGCAAGGCAAAACCTGCAGATATAATTATGAACGTCAATGTTAGATTAGAGGTGTCATCGTCATCGTTACTAAAGGCTTTAAAGACTGTAGCAGATACAATAGCTGATACTATCAATAAAAAATAGACAGATATGATAGTGTTTTTAACTTTTGAATTATTAATCCTCATTACTCTTCTATAATATCTAATTCAACTTTTAAATTATCAATAATAAATTCTTGACGCGTTGGTGTGTTTTTCCCCATATAGAAAGATAATAGTTCTTCTATAGACATATCCTTATCAAGCATCACTGGATCCAATCGTATATCATCACCAATAAAATGCACAAATTCGTCTGGAGAAATTTCACCGAGACCTTTAAATCGTGTAATTTCTGGTTTAGGCTTTAATTCTTCTAATGCATTACGCTTTTCTTCTTCGGAATAGCAATAAATAGTTTTCTTTTTATTTCGTACTCTAAACAACGGCGTTTGTAAAATATACAAATGTCCTTCTTTTATAATTTCTGGAAAAAATTGCAAAAAGAACGTAATTAACAGCAATCTAATGTGCATTCCATCAACATCGGCATCTGTTGCGATCACCACATTGTTATATCTTAAATCTTCTAAAGACTCTTCTATATTAAGTGCGGCCTGCAGTAAATTAAATTCTTCGTTTTCGTAAACAATCTTTTTTGTAAGACCATAGCAATTTAAAGGCTTACCTTTTAAACTAAAAACAGCCTGAGTGTTTACATCTCTAGATTTTGTTATACTACCAGATGCAGAATCTCCCTCTGTAATAAATAAGGTTGTTTCTAAGTTTCTAGGATTCTTCGCATCACCAAAATGGACACGGCAATCTCTTAATTTTTTATTGTGAAGGTTAGATTTCTTAGCACGATCTTTGGCTAATTTCCTAATACCAGATAATTCTTTACGTTCGCGTTCTGCTTGAAGAATCTTACGTTGAATTTTCTCTGCTGCATCAGGATTTTTATGCAAGTAATTATCTAAATAACGCTTTAGAAAATCATTGATATGTGTTCTTACGGTTGGCAAGTCGCCTCCCATATCTGTTGATCCTAATTTTGTTTTGGTCTGACTCTCAAAAACTGGCTCCATTACTTTTATGGAAATAGCTGATACGACAGATTTTCTAATATCTGACGCTTCGTAGTTTTTTCCGTAGAAATCACGAATAGTTCTTACTAATGCCTCTCTATAGGCTGCTAAATGCGTACCACCTTGTGTTGTATTTTGTCCGTTTACAAAACTGTGATACTCTTCGCTATATTGTGTTTTACTGTGTGTTAAAGCTAGTTCGATATCCTCTCCTTTTAAATGGATGATATCATAAAGTCTATCTGTTTCAGAAATATTATCTGCTAATAAATCTTTAAGTCCGTTTTCACTATAAAACTTTTCCCCATTAAAAACAATCGTTAATCCTGGATTTAAGTACACATAGTACTTGAGCATTTTGGATACATACTCATTACGATACTTGTAATTTTTAAATATAGCCTCATCTGGGACAAACGATACTTTGGTTCCTTTACGTCTCGAGGTGTCATCTAATAAATCTTGATCAACCAAGTTACCTTGTGAAAATTCTGCCGAAGCCGATTTTCCATCTCTCGTTGATTCTACTCTAAAATAGTTAGACAATGCGTTTACCGCTTTGGTACCAACACCATTTAATCCTACCGATTTTTTAAACGCACGAGAATCGTACTTACCACCAGTATTCATTTTAGAAACCACATCAACGACTTTTCCTAACGGGATTCCACGACCATAATCTCTTACAATCACTTTATTACCTTGTATAGAAATCTCTATCGTCTTTCCTGCTCCCATTACATATTCATCAATAGAGTTATCTAAAACCTCTTTGACTAAAATGTAAATCCCATCATCTGGAGACGACCCATCACCCAATTTACCTATATACATTCCTGGTCGCATGCGGATGTGTTCTTTCCAATCAAGCGAGCGTATGTTATCTTCGGTATATTTGGTTTCTTGCGACATATAGGGATGAAAAATTTAGATAGGACGCTAAGATAGTATAACCCTACAAAAAATAGAATAAGGTTCACACAAAGTAATTAACAATAAACGTCCAAATTTGTTGAGAACGTTACTTAATTCTTCAATTTGAGGTGATTTGAAGTGATTTTTCTGCTTTTTGCTTTAAAAATCAGTTTCTGGTGATTAGCAAATTTGTCATGTAACGTTTTAAAAAAAGTTGATTGGCCAATTTTCCGAAGACACCCAAAGGCGATTGAAAATCAAACACATCTATCATGAGGGTTTTTCCGTTGCCTTCGGAAATGAACACATGCTCATGCTTAAAACTTTTAAAGACACCTTTTACTTGTTCATCCACGAAACGATGCGGACTTTCAAATTCAGTAATTTTTGAAGTGAGCTGTTGTTTTATTCCAAAATGTTTGGCTTCCCAAGTCACCCACTCACCTAACCCGATGAGTCCAGAAGTTTTACCTGCAATGGCTTTTTCGTTAGATTGCTCCATAGATACTTTATGGAAATCAATATTGCGAGATAAATCAAAACACGTTTGAATATCTGCATTTATATAGGTTTTGATTCTAATAACTGCCATGAATATCTTTGGATAAAAACACAAAAAGCCAATGCTTTTGAAAACACTGGCTTTAAAATATTATTTAATAATGATATAATTACACGTTAAATAAGAAATGCATGACATCACCATCTTTAACGATGTAATTCTTTCCTTCTACACGCATTTTACCTGCTTCTTTTACTTTAGCTTCGCTACCAAACTCTACGTAATCATCATAAGCAATAACTTCTGCTCTAATGAAACCTTTTTCAAAATCAGTATGAATCACACCTGCTGCTTGAGGTCCTGTTGCACCAATATTAACGGTCCATGCACGAACTTCCTTAACACCAGCTGTAAAATAGGTTTGTTGGTTTAATAATTTGTATGCAGATCTGATCAATTTTGCCGATCCTGCTTCTTCTAAACCAATATCTGCTAAAAACTCTTGACGCTCTTCATAGTCGTCTAACTCTGTAATATCTGCTTCTGTACCTACTGCTAAAACTAACACTTCTGCATTTTCGTCTTTTACGTTTTCTCTAACTAAGTCTACGTATGCATTTCCAGACACTGCGCTATCTTCATCGACGTTACAAACGTACATCACTGGCTTTGCTGTAATTAACTGTGCTGGCTTTACAAACTCTTCTTGATCCTCATCGCTAAACTCTAAAGCTCTCACAGATGTTCCAGCTTCTAATCCTGCTTTTAATTTTAATAAAACAGCCTCTTCTTTTTGAGCCTCTTTATTTCCTGTTTTTGCAGCACGCTTTACTTTATCTAACTTCTTATCTACGGTCTCTAAATCTTTAAGTTGTAACTCCATATCGATAGTTTCCTTATCTCTAATAGGATCTACATTACCATCAACATGCACAATATTATCATTATCAAAACAACGCAATACATGAAGAATAGCATCGGTCTCACGAATATTTCCTAGAAATTGATTTCCTAAACCTTCACCTTTACTTGCGCCTTTTACCAATCCTGCGATATCAACGATTTCTACAGTTGCTGGCAACACACGTTCTGGGTTTACTAATTCTTCTAATTTTTGAAGTCTTGCATCTGGCACATTCACCACACCAATATTTGGTTCTATCGTACAAAACGGAAAGTTTGCACTTTGCGCCTTAGCATTAGATAAACAGTTAAATAAGGTTGATTTTCCTACGTTTGGTAATCCTACAATTCCAGCTTTCATTGAGTAAATTTATTTGGTTGTTTCCGTTACA
>CAJQOA010000072.1 GCA_905479815.1 uncultured Psychroserpens sp. | reverse complement strand
AATTTAATGAGCTCAGTTGTACATTCTTTAATCTGTGAAATACTTCCTGGAGACGATTCTATGTAATCGCTATGTAAAGTTTGTATGGAATCTACAATAACAATATCTGGCTCTAAAGCTTCAATTTGTTTAAAGATATTTTGAGTCTTTGTCTCTGTAAGAATATAGCAGTTTTCACTATTGGGCTGAATACGCTCAGCACGCATTTTAATTTGTTTCTGACTCTCTTCCCCAGAGATGTAAAGTGTTTTATACTCTAATTTTAAAGCTATCTGTAATAATAAAGTACTTTTGCCAATACCTGGCTCTCCACCTAAGAGTGTTAATGATCCCGGCACCATTCCGCCGCCAAGAACACGATTAAATTCATCGTCTTTCATGTTTAGACGCGCATCCTTAGAGCTATCAATTTCTTTTATTTTTAATGGCGTTGCTACTCTTTTTGTTTTTGAAGCATCGGTTTTCCAATCGCTTTTTTCTGGCTTTTGAATCAATTCTTCTACAATAGTATTCCATTGTTTACATGCTGTACATTGGCCTTGCCATTTAGAATACTGACTGCCACAACTCTGGCAAAAAAATGTTGTTTTAACTTTCGCCATATTTAGTATCCAAAATCAGCTTTAATTTCATCTGCTTTTTCTAATAATAAGTCTTTTGTAACACCTCCAATTTCTTCAAATATATAAGCAGATTTATACGCTTTCATTGCTTTCTTATGTTCTCCAATGTTTTCATAATACATCCCTAAATAATATTTTGGCAATACAGTATCGGGGTAATTTGCTCTCGCTAATTTTGATAAATCTTGATAATATTCCCACTTTTCTTTCTTGTTAATTGCTGCTGCTATAGCTTTAAAATCATTAATTAAAATCTGCTTTTTAATACCAAACATATCATTAATTTCTTGATATTTCTGAACAAGATATTCTACAGGTGAGCTTTCTAATTTTAAAATAGAATTGGTATATTCTTTTTTACTGATAGGTTGAAAAACAAAAAAGATAGACTCTAATGCTTTTGGTATAGCATGAGCAGGCATAGCGTAATGTGTTGGGCCCTGGAACTCACTAAATGTATAAAGTAAATTATTATTATCTATTGCTTTTAATTTTCCGTCAAGCACTTTTACATCTTCCATGATATGTTGTACATCATCCGTTGAAACGGCCAAATAATAAAATATTTTTTGCTGAACCTTACTCAGAGATTCTGAAAGATATGTAGACATATCTGAAGCTAAATCTGGACTTATTGCCACGTAGGCATTAAAAACAGGGTTACTTCTTATTAAATAGTAATTAATAAGATTTGCTGTTTCTCCATGACCTACTGCTACTCTAAAAGCTTCTGTTTTGTAATTATTCTCTATAAAAGGAATAAGTTCTTTTCCTATAAATTCAAAAAAATCTGCTCCTGTATCTATTGGTAGGGAATTTTGCTCAGAATAGAATAAGTCTTGATCTCTGCTTTCTACTTGATTAATACCAACAACTATAGATTCAGGAATATCTTCCCAATATGCATAGTAGTCTACATTTCCTGAAACTGGTTCAAAAAGATAATCACCATCAAATACATAAATTACAGGATATGCTTTTTCATTTTGGTCTGAATAGCCTCTAGGAAGTAAAATTTTAACCTCCCTGTCTTCACCTAAGATTTGAGATGAAATAGTTTTGTACTTGGCTTGAGAAAAACCTGTTTGTATTACTAGTAAAAGCACTACAAATAATTTTAACTTATGCATGGTTAGTTTAATTAGAGATTAGATGAAGCAAGGTAGAAAAAAAGTTCTAAACTTTTTATTTCTTTCTGTTGTAGATTGGCAAATACAATAAAGAAATTCCTCCTAAAATAATAGTCATTAGCGTTTGAGAACCCCATAAAACCCATCCAAAAGCAAAACTTGGGTCTTTGGCAATTCCAAAAATTGAGAATGCAGCATATACTGCTGCTGGGTATGCTCCAGTACCTCCATTAGTGGCTGCAATACTAAAGCTAGCTGAAATAAAACCAATAAGGATTGCTGCAACAGGAATGCCCTCAAGACTATCAAATGCAAATGTAGTTGTGTAAAACATTAATATATAAAGTCCCCAAATAAATATAGTGTGACCAATAAAAGCCCACTTTTTTTTTATCTTTAGAATACTAAAAACCCCCTCCATTAAACCTCTAAAAAAAGTCTTTATCTTAACAACAAACGCTGACTCGCTTTTTCTGAATATTAAAAAACCAATACCTAAAAGCGCAACACCAATGCCAAGTACTAAAAAAATACTAGTGTTAAATTGTTTAGAGAAAAATTCTATTATAAATTCAAATTGTAAGATAAGTGTAATAAAAATTATAAGAAGCATTACTAGCATATCTGCAATACGCTCGGCCACAATAGTGCCAAAACCTTTTTCAAACGGAACATTTTCATAGTTTGTTAAGATTGTAGCTCTTGCCACTTCGCCAGATCTTGGTATGCCATAATTTATTAAGTAGGTCGAAAAAACTGCCATTAGACTATTCTTAAACTTGACTTTATAACCCAAAGGCTCTAACATAAACAACCAGCGATATGCACGTGACATGTGACTTAATAAGAGGCAAAAAATACTAAGTAAAATCCATCTGAAATCTGCTGCTTTTGCCTGTTCAATGATTTTATCAAGCGGAACTTTATTTAAAGAGTACCAAACCAAACCGATACTTATTAGTATTGGTATTACTAGAGTTAGCACTTTTTTAAGTTTTGGTTGCAAGAGCGTTATTTTAAAAGATTTGTAGCTTCGTCAGGAAACACTAATGATGGTTTAAAAACCTTAGCTTCTTCTATATCCATAAAAGCATAAGTAATTAAAATAAGTACGTCTCCAGGAGCAACAAGTCTGGCAGCTGCACCATTTAATGTAATTTCCCCACTTTGTCGCGGCCCAGGAATAGCATAGGTATCTAGGCGTGCTCCATTATTATTATTGACGATCTGCACTTTTTCCCCTTGAATGATATTTGCAGCATCCATTAAATCTTCATCAATGGTTATACTGCCAATGTAGTTAAGGTCAGCACCCGTAACTTTTACGCGGTGAATTTTAGATTTTACGACTTGAATTTGCATTTTGCAAAGGTAATTAATTTAACGCGATATTGTCAATAAGTCTAATATCGTCTGCATATACAGCAATAAAAGCTCTATATGTTTTATGTTTAGATTTTCTTTTTACTGGCTTTAAGGTTTCAATATCTGCAATTATAAAATATTCTAATTCTAGAAGTTTATGTTTTGCAAATTGTTTAGTTACCCATTCCGTAACTTGCTTAGCACTTTTTGTGCCAAATTTTTGCTTGGCAGCTTTTAGTGTTTTGTATATGAAAGGTGCCGCTTTTTTATAATCTGGCTTTAATCGTTCATTACGTGAACTCATTGCTAAACCTTCATTATTTCTAAAAATAGGGCAGCCAATAATTTTAGTAGGTATGTTTTGTAGTTCTACCAGTTTTTCAATAATTCTTAATTGCTGAAAATCTTTTTGTCCAAAATAAGCATTATCCGGCTTAACTATATCTAACAAACGCTTAACTATAGTACCTACTCCATCAAAATGCCCAGGCCTAAAAGCACCTTCCATTTCATGCTCAAGGCCTTCAAATTTAAAAGACTCTGAGCTCACATTGTTATCATAAATATCACTAACTGATGGCGCATAAATAGCAATTTTAGTTTTAGAAATTGTTTCTAATAATGCTAAATCTCTGTTAATCGTTCTTGGATATTTATCTAAATCCTCTTTATTGCCAAACTGAGTAGGATTAACAAAAATGCTTACTACTACAAAATCATTATCAATTAGTCCAGATTTGACTAATGACAAATGACCATGATGCAGAGCTCCCATAGTAGGAACAAAGCCAATAGTGTGAGTATTGTTTTTTAAGTTATCTAAATAAAGTGATAACTCGTTTTTAGTATGAAAAGTTTTCAATCTAGTAT
>CAJQOA010000071.1 GCA_905479815.1 uncultured Psychroserpens sp. | reverse complement strand
AGAAAACACACCATTAGTGACCGTCCAGTTTTCCCAAATAACACCTTGAGAGTTTGACCAATCTGTTAAATCTATATAATTCTCTGCACTGTAAAGCCCTGGAATTTTAGCTACTTTTATCGCTTCACCAGATTGATTCCAAGTTAATGGTTGTCCGTTAACACATGATTCTGGCATAAAATCGGTTGTACAATTAGATTGCAAAAAGAAAGCATATTCCGGATAATCAGGAAATTCTCCATAGACGTATGCTCGTCCTGCGCTATTGATACAAACTGCTGTATATTCGTTGCAGGCAATCCCAAACGCACGCGAATTATTATCGGTTGCGTAACGTGCTAAAAAGGTTGCATGTCTAGCTCGTCTATCTGGATCATCATAATGCGTATCTGTAATTACATGCTCTAAAAACGGGATCTCCAAAAAGTCATTATAACCCAAAGTCATACGATTATGATACGGGTTTGATACAGCTTGAGCGTTCGTAACAGTGCCATTTTCTGCAGAGAAGTAACCGCTTCCTAAAATTGCCATTCCTGCACTTGTACCTCCAATAACACCTTGTTTGGTATTTATAAATGCATTAAGGACATCCTCCATAGCATTATCCTTGAAATAACTCACGTAATCAAATTGATCGCCTCCAGCAAACCAAATTGCTTCGGCATTTTCAACTTTTTGAAGCACGTAAGGATCTATTGCTCCTGCTTCATTATCAAATACAAAAGTGGTGACCGAGTTGATACTTACTCCCAATTGTGAATACATATAATTGTTATAACCATCGCTACCAGATGCTCTTAAAACGACAACATCTCCTCCATTGGCTTTTTCTAAAAACCAAGTCATAGCATCATCGTTCTCACTAGCTCCTCCCATCATACAAACTCCAAACTCATGGTTTGTGGTAACATCTGTAGAACTTCCTGTTGCATACTCTGTGTAGTTTTGAGCAACAAGTAGTTGTGTTATGAATGTGAATAGTAGTGTAGTTTTTGTCATTTCTTAATTATATTTCCTCTAATTCTTATCCTCCAACAAAGGCACAAATCTAAACTCACCATATTCATGCTGCTCGAATTCTTTTGGTCCTTTTCTAACAAATAATGTCATAACCTGTACGTCATCTCCAACAGGTATAACCAAACGACCTCCAATTTTGAGCTGACTTAATAACGGCTTAGGTACAAATGGAGCACCAGCTGTAACTATAATACTATCAAAAGGTGCCTCGGTTTCTAATCCTATATAACCATCTCCAAATATGAGTTTCTTTGCGCGATATCCTAATTTTGGTAAAAACTTACTCGTCTTTTTATACAATTCATTTTGTCGCTCAATACTATAAACTTTAGCTCCTAATAAGCATAATACAGCAGTTTGATAACCACTCCCTGTACCTATTTCTAAAACAGTATCTCCTTGGTTTATTTGCATTAATTCTGTTTGAAATGCAACTGTATAAGGTTGAGATATCGTTTGATCTGCACCAATAGGAAATGCTTTGTCTTGGTAGGCATGGTCTAGAAAACTAGAATCCATAAATAAATGTCTTGGAATTTTACCAATTGCATCTAAAACTTTCTCGTTAGTTATCCCTTTGGTTTTTAGAATATCAACCAGTTTTTGTCGTAGCCCTTGATGTTTAAATGTGTCTTTCAATGTCGTTAGGTTTGCTAGGTAAAAATAGCTGAAACATTTTTATACTGAAAGTTAAATGTAATGGAATTATCAACGACGCGAAAACAACTATTATTTATTAAAGATTTCACACAAAAAACGTCTAAAAATCTTATTTTTGATAAAAATCGAAAAACAATGCTAAAAGCTGGTGTACTTGGTGCTGGTCATCTAGGAAAAATTCATTTGAGACTCCTTAATCAATCTGATAAATATGACCTTATTGGTTTCTATGACGCAGACGAAATTAATGGTAAAAAAGTAGAAGAAGAATTTGGTTATAAATATTTCAAAACCATGGACGCACTTATTGAAGCTGTTGATATGGTTGATATCGTAACACCTACGTTATCACATTATGATTGTGCTAAAAAAGCAATTTCATTTGGTAAACATATTTTTATAGAAAAGCCAATTACCAATACGGTTGAAGAAGCTGAGCATATTAGAGAACTGTTATCCGAGCATGATATTCGAGGACAAGTAGGACATGTAGAGCGTTTTAACCCTGCATTTATTGCTGTTAAAGAACAGATTAAAAACACAATGTTTATTGAAACACATCGTTTGGCCGAATTTAATCCTCGTGGTACAGATGTGCCTGTGGTTTTAGATTTAATGATTCATGATATTGATATCATCTTAAGCGTCGTTAAATCTAAAGTTAAAAAAGTCTCTGCAAGTGGTGTATCGGTTATTAGTGATACTCCAGATATTGCAAATGCTCGTATAGAGTTTGAGAATGGATGCGTAGCTAATCTTACTGCTAGTCGTATTTCATTAAAGAACATGAGAAAGACGCGTTTCTTTCAAAAAGATGCTTATATCTCTGTAGATTTTCTAGAGAAAAAATGTGAGGTCGTTAAAATGAAAGACGCGCCTCTAAATCCTGGTGACTTTGATATGATACTTCAAAATGCAGAAGGGGTCAAAAAGCAAATCTATTTTGATAATCCAGAAGTTGCTAACAACAACGCTATTCTAGACGAATTAGAAACATTTGCAGATGCTATAAACAACAACACGACACCTATTGTAACGTTACATGATGGTACAGAAGCTTTGCGTGTGGCGACAATGATTATTGATCAATTTTAGTTCTCACTAATATGAGAATTCTAACAAACTACTAATTATACTCACATCTAAATTAATGATGAAACACAATATACCTGTTATTATAATTATTGCAAGTATCATATTGATAATTATTAATGTTGTTACAACTGATGAATTCGACAATGGGTTTTGGATGCAAACCCTATCTGGTGTTCTGGTCATTTTTGCGATGTTAGTAACAATTCGTAATAGAAAAAAACAAATTAAATAATAGATTCCCATTTTCAAGGGAATGAAAATACATTTTCAATGAAAAACATAGCAGTTATTGGAGCAGGAACCATGGGTAATGGAATTGCACACACCTTCGCTCAATCTGGATTTAAAGTACAATTAATAGATATTAGTGAAGCGTCTCTTAAACGTGGAATGGATACCATCGCAAAAAATTTAGATCGTATGGTGTCTAAAGAGCGTATAACTGAAGCTGACAAACAAGCAACGCTTGATAATATTACAACCTATACAGATATTACTTCTGGTGTTGAATATGCAAGCTTAGTCGTTGAAGCTGCTACAGAAAACATCGATTTAAAACTTAAAATATTCAAACAATTAGACGACGCTTGTGGTGAGGATACTATTTTAGCCTCTAACACATCTTCTATATCAATTACTCAAATTGGTGCTGTAACTTCTAGACCAGAAATGGTAATTGGTATGCACTTTATGAATCCTGTACCAATCATGAAATTGGTTGAGATTATACGTGGCTATAATACTAGTGATGAAGTGACAAATACGATTATGGAATTATCTAAAACCTTAGGTAAAGTACCTACAGAGGTTAATGATTATCCTGGTTTTGTTGCTAACCGTATTTTAATGCCAATGCTTAACGAATCTATTGAAACGTTATACAACGGTGTCGCTGGAGTTGAAGAAATTGACACAGTAATGAAACTAGGAATGGCACACCCAATGGGACCTTTGCAACTTGCAGATTTTATTGGTCTTGATGTATGTCTTTCTATTTTGAATGTGATGTACGACGGATTTAAAAACCCAAAATATGCACCTTGCCCACTATTAGTTAATATGGTAAGAGCTGGTAAATTAGGCGTGAAATCTGGTGAAGGTTTTTATGATTATTCTCAAAGCAGAAAAGCGGAGCATGTTGCTAAGCAGTTTGCGAAGTAAATACAACTAGATTACTACGTCATTCTGCTTCTTTTTTTGATATAATTATATTTAGTTTATGAAAACAATCTTTGTTTCTAGTTTTTTGCTTCTAGCATTATTTAGCTGTAAGGACTATACGGTTGTAAACAAAAGCATGACTTTTTCAGAAGAAGATATTATTATAATTGACCCAATAGAGATTTCCGAAGAGAAAATAGATTACAAAAAACTCTTTAAAGACAATCCTGAATTTGTGTCAAATGGTTTTGATTTCCCAATTGGGAAGCCTAACGCTAGAGGATATTATAACGCTCAAAAATTTAAAGAGAACAATCATTTAGGTGATGACTGGAATGGTGTTGGTGGAGGAAATAGTGATTTGGGTGATCCCATTTATTCTTCAGCAAATGGCTATATTAGTGAAGTTAAAGATTATGAAGGTGGTTGGGGAAATGTCGTAAGAATTGTTCATCTACATGATAACAAACTATATGAATCGTTATACGCACATTGTGATACTATTTTAGTAACTCAAGATCAATTCATTAAAAAAGGAGAGCAAATCGCAACTATTGGTAATTGCAATGGCACTTACTTTGCGCATCTACATTTAGAAATTAGAAATGAAATAGGCTTAGAAATTGGTCCTGGATATTCAGAAGACATAACGGGTTATCTAGACCCAACAGATTTTATAAATAAAAACAGAAACTAATTGGCAAAAATACTTCCATTTAAAGCAGTACGACCAACACGAGACAAGGTCAGTCTGGTAGCTTCTCGATCTTATCAAACATATACTCAAGCCGAGCGTGAGGCTCGTTTAGATTATAATCCGTTTTCTTTTTTACATATCGTAAATCCGGGTTATAAGTATGCTAGAGAAATTACTGGTGAGGAGCGATATCAACTCGTAAGGAATCGTTATTTAGAATTTAAAGAGGATAATGTGTTTGTTCATGACGATATGCCTTCTTATTATATTTATAAAATAGTTAACAGAGACCAACAAGTTTTTAATGGCATTGTAGCTGCTGCAAGTGCAGAAGATTATGAAAAAGATATCATTAAAAAGCATGAAGACACGATAGAATATCGCGAACGCATTTTCAAAGACTACCTGCAAACAGTAGGCTTTAATGCAGAACCTGTGCTCCTCACCTATCCTGATAATAAAGAGATTTCTACAATTATTGAGGAGATACAAAAAGAACGTGCAGAGTTTGAATTTACAACCACGTATCGTGACACACATTACCTTTGGAAACTAGAAGACTCAGATATAATTGCTGCTATACAAAAAGAATTTGAACAGATGTCAACCATTTATATTGCAGATGGTCATCATAGATCTGCATCATCTTATTTATTGTATAAGGATGAAAAAGAACAGAACCCTAATCACACTGGTCAAGAATCTTATAATCAATTTATGACATTTTTGATTCCAGAATCTGAGCTACGTATTCACGAGTTTAATAGATTAGTTAAAGATCTAAATGGATTATCTAAAGAAGAGTTTTTGATACAATTAGATACTATCTTTAGAATAGAAAACAGAGGGAGTATGCCTTATAAACCATCAAAAAAACATCATTTTAGCATGTACTTAGATGGCGATTTTTATTCTTTATATCTTCGAAAAACACTCTATGATTTTAAAACCTCTCTCGATTCATTAGATGCTCAAATTTTATACAACACTATTTTAAAACCCATATTAGGAATAGAAGATTTACGCAATGATGTGCGAATTGACTATATCAACGGAAAGAAAGATATTATCAATGTTAAAGGTAAAATTGATGATGGTGAGTTTGCAGTTGGTTTTGGTATGGTTCCTGTTCATATTAACGAGATAAAGCAAATTGCCGATGACGGATTAAAAATGCCACCAAAAAGCACTTTCATTGAACCTAAATTGAGAAGTGGTGTTACTATTTATGAATTTTAAGAACGTGATTTTATTTAATATCTGGTAGCCATACTATTCTACTATACTTTAAATAGCTTCACATCAAACAATATGACGATAAAAGAAAACCTAAATAACATACAATCCCAGCTCCCTGAACATGTAACTCTTGTCGCTGTTTCTAAAACAAAACCTATTAGTGATTTGATGGAAGCTTATGATGCTGGTCAACGCATTTTTGGAGAAAACAAAATTCAAGAAATGGCAGACAAGCATACCGAAATGCCAAAAGATATTGAATGGCATATGATTGGTCACGTGCAACGTAACAAAGTTAAATATATGGCTGAGTTTGTTACTTTAATTCATGGAATTGACAGCTTTAAATTGCTAAACGAGATAAATAAACAAGCGTCAAAACACGATAGAACCATAGATTGCTTACTTCAACTAAAAATTGCTAAAGAGGATAGCAAATTTGGGATGTCATCAAAAGATGTCCAAGAATTATTGATTTCCGAAGCATTTAAAAATTTACAAAACATTAAGATTACAGGTCTTATGGGTATGGCTACATTTACAGATGACACCAACCAAGTAAAACAAGAATTTGAAAGACTCAAAACTACTTTTGATGATTTAAAATCGCTAGAATCTAAGAACTGTGAACTGCAAATTATCTCTATGGGAATGAGTGGTGATTATAAATTAGCAATTGACTGCGGAAGTACCATGATTAGAGTTGGAAGTAGTATATTTGGAACACGAAATTATTCAAACTAAAATCACAGATTTATTTACGCAATACTAGACATAGAAACCACTGGTGGGAAGTACAATGAAGAGGGCATAACAGAGATTGCTATCTATAAATTTGATGGACATGAAGTCGTAGACAAATTTATAAGTCTTGTAAATCCTGAGCGTGACATACAACCCTTTGTTGTTAACCTTACTGGTATAAATAGCAAAATGCTTAAGAATGCTCCTAAATTTTATGAGGTCGCTAAACGCATTGTTGAAATCACAGAAGACTGTATAGTCGTTGCGCATAATTCACAATTTGATTATAGAATTTTACGTACAGAATTTAAGAGATTAGGCTTTCCTTTTGTAAGAAAGACTCTTTGTACAGTAGAACTTTCAAAACAATTAATTCCAGACCAAGCATCTTATAGTTTAGGCAAATTAACACGTGCTTTAGGCATTCCAGTTAGTGATAGACATCGAGCTAATGGAGATGCTATGGCAACAGTAAAACTATTTAAAATACTGTTATCTAAAGATTTAGAAAAAACGATTATTAAAGACAATGTCAAACAAGATATTGAAAAACGTCTCAAAGACACACATAGAACTATAATAGACAATCTACCATCTGTTACAGGTGTATACTACATACATAATGAGAATGGTGATATTATTTACATTGGGAAAAGTAAAAACATTAAGCATCGTATTAATCAACATTTTTCTAATACAAGTTCAAAATCTAAGAAGTTACAATTACATGCAAGAACTGTAACCTATGAAGCAACAGGAAGTGAACTTGTAGCCTTATTAAAGGAAAGTGAAGAAATAAAACGTAATAAACCTATTTATAATCGCGCTTTAAGACGTACAACTTTTACACATGCACTGTTTAGTTTTATAGATGATAATGGCTATATCAATTTAAAGATTGAAAAGACAAACAACGATGAGAAGCCAATAACGACATTTAGCAACATGCAAAGTGCAAAAAGTTTTATGTTTAGAGTTGTTGAGCACTATGAGCTTTGTCAAAAATTAACTGGACTTTATCCTACAAAATCCAACTGCTTTAATTACACCATCAAAAGTTGTAATGGTGCTTGCATTAGCGAAGAAACTCCAGATGACTATAACAAACGTGTTGAAGAACTTATAGCGAAAAACAGCTATGACAACAAAAACATGCTTATAATAGATCAAGGTAGATCGGTTGATGAGAAAAGTGTGATTTATATTGAAAATGGGATCTTTAAAGGCCTTGGCTTCTATGATTTAAACCATCAAATCACTAATATCAAAGTATTAGAGTCTATTATAACTCCTATGGAAAACAATAGGGATTCACAACATATCATCCAGAGTTATATGAGACGAAATAAGCGAATTAAAACAATAGTTATCTAAACCTACTCCATAAATGACATCATTTTTACGATTCACTATTATCTTACTATTTACAATACACCTACAAGCACAATCTGGATTTAATTCGAACGGTTTTGAAGTCACAAAACAAGATATAGAACTAAATGTCTACGATAAAGATTCTACTGCAAATGCCCTAATTATATATGAAAAAGGAAAAAGTTTTGTTGATAGACGATCCTTTTTGTTAAATTCTGAAATCAAGAAAAAACTAAAGATTCTAAATAGGAATGGTTTTGATAAAGCAACCCAAACCATATACCTTTATGGTAAAAGTGGTACAAAAGAAACTATAACAGATATTAAAGCTACTGTCTATAATCTAGAAAACGGAGAAGTAACCAAAACAAAACTTGATGAAAGTTCTATTTTCAAAGAAAAATATAACGATGAGTATACCATAGTAAAATTTACGTTTCCAAATATAAAAGAAGGCTCAGTAATTGTATATAGCTACACGCTAGAGTCTCCATATATGTTTAAATATAAAAGCTGGTACTTCCAAGAAGACATTCCAAAATTATATAGTGAATATAGACCAAGTATTCCTGGAAACTGGGAATACAATATAAAACTTGTTGGAGGCAAAAAATTACACACTAACACCTCTACTCTTAGACAAAATTGTTTACAATCTCAAGGCGCTGGTTCTTCAGATTGTGGAGATTATGTTTATATCATGAAAGACATACCTGCTTTTGTTTCAGAAGGATTCATGACCACTAAGGAAAATTATTTGGCTAGAATAGAATATGAGCTCAAGGTTTTTAGAGGCTTTGATAGCCGTGTTAACAATATCACCAAATCGTGGAAAACAGTAGACAACGAACTAAAGAGTGATAAAGACATTGGGAAACAGCTTAAAAAAACTAGTATTACAAAAGACTTATTAAGCGATGAAATAGTCAATGAAACTGACCTCTTAATTAAAGCAAAATCAATCTACAACTATGTCGTAGACACTTATACTTGGAATAAAAAATTAAACATTTTTAGTGATGTATCTGTAAAAAATCTAGTAGAAAACAAATCTGGAAATGTTTCAGAGATCAATATTTTACTACATAATTTAATGCAAGCTAATGGCATACATGTTAAGCCTATATTGCTCTCAACTAGAAACAATGGATTTGCTACTAGAGTCTACCCAGTATTATCAGACTTTAATTACCTTATCGTTCAAGTAACGATTGATGATCAAAAATACATGCTTGATGCTACAGATGATTATTTGTCTTTTGGTCAACTCCCTTTTAGATGCCTTAACCAATATGGTCGTTTATTAGATTTCAAAGAAGGTGGTTCATGGATTGCAATTAATGCAGGTGAATCTAGTTATAATAAATATCGAGTAAGCTTAACAATTGATAAGGATGAAAATATTATAGGTAAAATAAAAAGTAACACAACTGGTTATCATGCCTTAGCAGTGAAACAAAGTTATTTTAAAAATCCTGAAAGTCACTTTGAGCAATATGCCAATAGCTATCCATCTACAGAATTCTTTAATTATACAGCTGAAAACCCTCTAAAGGACGAACCCGATTTCACAGAAACATTCGAAATAAAACAACCTACAGAACGCATTGGCGATAAAATCTATATCAATCCGTTTATTCTTACATCGTTTGATGAAAACCCACTAAAACTTCAAGAACGCAACTATCCAATTGATTTTGGTTATAAGGATGCCTATCTATTTTCAGTACAACTAAAAGCTGAAAACTATGAGGTTATTAGCGTCCCAAAACCTGTTAGTTTAAGCTTACCAAATAACACAGGAACTTTAGTTTACAGTACAAATGTTAATAACGATACGGTAACTTTGTTTTTTAAATATTATTTTAAAGAAGCTATATATGATTCAGCATATTATGAATCATTAAAAGAATATTTTTCTACGATTGTTGATATTCAAAAAAACTCTTTGATCGTATTAAAAAAGAAACCATAAACTTTTTAGTACATTTGATTTAATGAGTACTAACACCACAAATACTAATTGGAGAAATAAGCTACATGAAATAATTTATGAAGCTGATACTCCTGCAGGAAAGATATTCGATATCATTCTACTTATTTTTATCATTGCTAGTATAGCATTAGTGATGTTAGAAAGTGTAAATAGTATTGATACTAAATACCATACTATCTTATATTATGGTGAATGGATTGTCACTATTTTATTTTCTATTGAATATATCGCTAGAGTGATAACAGTGCGTAAACCTTGGAAATATATTTTTAGTTTCTACGGAATCATTGATTTCCTTTCCACAATACCAATGTATTTATCCTTTTTTGCTGGTGCACATGCCTTAGTAACTTTACGAGCATTGCGATTATTGCGAATCTTTAGAATTTTAAAAATTGCTCGTTATTTAGGGGCATCAAACCAACTCAAAGACTCTATTGTTGCCAGTCGTGTAAAAATTGCAGTATTTCTATTTGCTGTAGTTATCTCATCTGTAATTTTTGGTACCATTATGTATTTGGTTGAAGGTGAAGAAAACGGATTTACTAACATCCCAAAAAGTGTATACTGGTGTATTGTAACTCTAACCACTGTTGGTTTTGGAGATATTGCACCACAAACTCCACTTGGACAATTTATTACTTCAATTATTATGATTCTAGGATATGGTATTATAGCTGTTCCTACAGGAATTGTTTCTGCTGAATATGTAAGAAGCAGTAACAAAAGAGAAAAAGAAATTGCTGAAGGTAAATTACCCGAAGAATTGCAACTAAACACACAAAGTTGTAGTAATTGTCACGCAGCAGATCATGTGGATAAAGCTAAACATTGCCATAATTGCGGACACAGTTTACATACTTAATTCACTCATAAACCGTTAAAATCATCTCAACAAAACAACCAATACTCATCTCTATTGTTGGTCCTACTGCTATAGGAAAAACAGCGTTAAGCATTAAACTTGCTAACTATTTTAATACCGAAATTATTTCGGCAGATTCAAGACAGTTTTATAAAGAAATGCAAATTGGAACCGCTGCTCCTACTCCAAACGAACTTGATGCAGCACCTCACCACTTTATAAAACACATTTCAGTAGACAACTATTATAATGTTGGTGCTTTTGAAAGAGATGCTATCACTTTACTTAATGAACTTTACAAAAAACATAATGTTATTATTATGGTTGGCGGTTCTGGCTTATATGTCAATGCAGTTACTAAAGGTTTAGACGAATTACCTAAATTAAATCAAGATCTTAGAGACGAATTAAATGAGAGGTTTAAAAAAGAAGGACTTGAAGATTTACAATTTCAGCTAAAAGAATTAGACCCAAAAGCATACGAAACAATTGCGATTGATAATCCGCAACGTTTGATAAGAGCACTTGAAGTTTGTTTATCAAGCGGGAAACCGTACACTTCTTTTTTAACTTCGGAAGACAAGAAAAGAGAATTTAAAACGATTACAATAGGTTTAACTGCAGACAGAGACATCATTTATGATCGCATAAATAGACGTGTAGATATAATGATAGAAGAGGGTTTAATGAACGAGGTTAAAACATTATTTCCAAAGAAAAACCTAAACGCATTAAAAACAGTTGGTTATAAAGAATTATTCAATGTCTTGGATGATCAATGGACCTTAGAGTTTGCAATTTCAGAAATTAAGAAAAATTCAAGACGCTTTGCAAAACGACAGTTGACCTGGTTTAAAAAGAATGAAGAAACGATTTGGTTTGATTATGAAACTGGTATTAACGTGATTATCAACACCATAAATAATCAAATTAACACCTTTTAGAATGTGCTTTTTTTTAAATAAAACTTAAAAACCATTGTTTTCTAATAAAATAGGCTACCTTTGCAACTTAATTAAATTAATATTATATTATGAGTAGAGGTACAGTAAAATTCTTCAACGATTCTAAAGGATTTGGATTTATTACAGAAGAAGGAAATGACAAAGAACACTTTGTACACATTTCAGGTTTAATCGATGAGGTTAGAGAAGGTGATGCAGTAGAATTCGATTTGACAGAAGGAAAAAAAGGATTGAACGCAGTAAACGTAAAAGTTATCTAATATTTCGATATTTTTTAAAAAAAAAGCCAATCATAATGATTGGCTTTTTTTATATCTATAATTTAAGTTTTTAAACATCTTGGTTTACAACCAATCTAAACCCTTCTCCATGTATGTTTAATATTTCAACCTTAGGATCTAGTTTTAAATATTTTCTAAGTTTAGCAATATAAACATCCATACTTCTAGATGTGAAGTAATTGTCATCTCTCCAAATTTTAGTCAATGCTAATTCTCTTGGCAT
>CAJQOA010000070.1 GCA_905479815.1 uncultured Psychroserpens sp. | reverse complement strand
TTTTGCAATTTCATACAAGCCACTTTCAGGAACTTTATTCATAATATGAAGCTTAGCTTCATTATGAAGCTCTGTTAAATCTGACGCTTCAAATTTGTTAAACATGCCGTCAGTCTTATCATAATAATTTAAATCTGTTTCAATACTTAATACTTCAGGTTGCGGGAAATGAAACAGCTTTACCGTTTTCGTTTTAACATTAGAATCCATTTGAATTTTAGACAAATCAAACCCTACATGTGCTTTAGCATTAATAACAACAAGTGCTTTTTTCTTACTAGTCACTAGTTTTAAAAACCGTTCTTTTACATCTTCGTAATGATAGATTTCTGCAAAATCACCTTCTACTGTGATGAATTTACAAACTCTTTTTATTTTATCAAGTAAGATTACAGATTGAGAATTCGTTTGTTTTTTTAATCTAAATTGTTTTACAATCGTCACGATTCCTAGTGTGACTATTATGCTTAAGATGATTATAAAAAATGTGTCCATAGTTAGTTATTTCTATACAATTTTATTGTGTTCTAGAATTTATATTCAAATTTTGAGCCATAATTTGAAACGAAGATATTTCCAAATAAAAATGTAACATATAATTACTCTAATACTTTATATAAAATAGGCTTACTAGGTGTCGCATCATTCTCAAAAGGTGCAATTTGAAGGTTCAAAAAATACTCTCCATCATCAACAGTATTAGGCACATAAATAAATTCTGTTATGGTAGCATCTTTGCGCAATTTCCCATTAAAATTCCAAAAGGCTTTGTGTGCTCTTAACTCACCTCCATCCTCTTCTCTATCTATACTTGGTAAATCTATAAGCAAATGTTTTATGCCTTTTTTTACCAAAAAAGCGACTGCATCTTCTTTTAAATAGGTCCAATTCGTATTTGAGTACTGCCTAGAATGCTTATCTGTTGTATTGGGCATCGTTCTAATTACGATAGCGTCTCGTTTTTTGTTTCCTAATGCAAATTGCAATTGCGCTTTTGAGATTACAGTATCTCCATCTAATTCTTCTGGAGCAACAGTTACAACTTCTGCTAAAAAGAAAAACTGTTTTAAATTTTGGTTAATTGAGTGAACTTCTTCGGTAATATGACCAACACATTCTGTATGTGTACCATGCGCATGCGGATTAAACTGAATGGTATTAAAATTTACAGCTGCACCTTCTGCAACACTAATGATATCATCATCAAATTTAACGGCTTCAATTGTTGGTTCATCAATATACCAAGCATTTACATTAGATTTTGAGGCACGCATTGGAATAGAGATATCCAAAGGTTTCGAGAAATCGACTTGTAGTTTTCTAGAGTTGTATTGTATTGTTGCAATCAATATTAGTTAATTTTAAATAATTGGGAAGCTATACCATCACTCAAAAATTTTCCTTTTTTGGTAACCAAAAGCTTTTCATCTTCAATATACAATAATTGTTGATTTATAAAAGTCTGTGATTGCTCCAAAAGGTAATTTTTGTACTCCAAACCATAATTAGATTCGATTTTTTGCAATGAAACACCCCAAACTGTTCGCAATCCTGTCATTATATATTCGTTATATCTGTCGGTTGTGCTCAACGTTTCTGTTTCCTTCGGAAATGTGCCAGCTTCAATTGCAGTTATGTATTTTGAATTATTACGGATGTTCCAACTACGCTCATTTCCTGAGAAAGAATGTGCAGAAGGCCCTATACCTAAATATGATTTTCCTTGCCAATAGGCGGAGTTGTTTCTACTAAAAAAACCGTCTTTACCAAAATTAGAGAGTTCATAATGCACAAAATCGTGAGCCTCTAATGTCTCTACCAACATATGAAATTGATCATGAGCTAAATCATCATCAACATTGGCAATAAGTCCTTTTTTTATAAAACGCTCTAAAGCTGTTTTGGGTTCTACAGTGAGCGCATAACTCGAAATATGTGGAATCCCGAAACTCAAAGCCATGTCAATATTTTCTTGCCAACGCGCATTACTTAATCCTGGAATTCCATAAATAAGATCAATAGAAATATTATCAAAGTGACGAGTCGCTTCCTGGAGACATACATTAGCTTCTTCTGCATTATGTGCACGATTCATGAGTTCTAAATCGTCTTCAAAAAACGATTGCACACCTATGGATAGTCTATTTATGCCAATGTTTTTATAGGCTTCAAAAATGGATATGGAGTTCACGTCTAGTGTGCCTTCTGCCTGGATTAAATCATCAGGATTAGCTTCAAGGGTTATTTCTGGTGCTTCAGAAACTTTATAATATGTATATACTTGCTTTATTAAAAATTGTAGTTCTTCAATGCTTAAAAGTGATGGCGTACCACCTCCAAAATAAATAGTTTCTACAGTTGTGTTTTGAAATTCGTCTTGACGCATTTCTAGCTCTTTAGCTAAAGCCAAGACTAGCGCATCTCTCTTTTTTAAAGAGGTCGAAAAATGAAAGTCACAGTAATGACAGGCTTGCTTGCAGAATGGTATGTGAATGTAGATTCCACTCATATTAGTTTTGAGTCACAGTATAAAGTAAGTAATTATAGTTATCAAAAATAAGGCTTTATAATTCAAATACTAGAAGACAGAGTGACACAAAATTTGCTATTACAATCTCCAATTACTTCTTAACCCGATCCCCATTCTGTTTCACAAAAGCGCCCCAACCAGAATAACTTTTACCAATCTCAACGCGACCTTGGTTATAAAAATGACACACTGCAGCTGCAAGACCATCCATAGAATCCAGGTTTTTAGGAATGGTTTTTAATCCTAACATACTCTGAAGCATTTTAGCCACTTGCTCTTTACTTGCATTACCGCTTCCTGTAATGGCCATTTTAATTTTTTTAGGTGCATACTCGGTAATTGGGATTTCACGAGATAATCCTGCTGCCATTGCGACACCTTGAGCTCTTCCAAGTTTGAGCATACTTTGTACGTTTTTTCCAAAAAATGGTGCTTCAATAGCTATTTCATCTGGATGATGCGTGTCTATCAATTCTATGGTGCGTTCAAAAATGAGTTTTAGCTTGAGGTAATGATCTTTATATTTTTTTAAATCCAACTCATTGAGTTGTAAAAATTCCATCTTTTTACCTGTAACTTTTATGAGTCCAAAACCCATAATCGTTGTTCCTGGATCAATACCTAATATGATTTTTTCGTTGCTCATCAATTAACAGTATTGGCAACCACTAAGTGAAAATGTGATTCCGAAGGTAATTGTCAAAAGGTTTCCATTGAATGAACCAAAACCGTCTGTGATAGGATCAAAATCTCCTCCAAATCCAGCAATATATGAGACGTCAGTGTACAAAGACATATATTCACTCATAGCGTAATGAACTTCTAATCCTGCCATTAGATTTAAAAACGACCTTTTATTATCACCAAAATCACCTAAAGGTTTTACAAACGTATAACCAGGTCCAGCATGAGCTACCAAACCAATTCTTGGAGGTAAGAAACTAATTGACTCTGTAGGATCATACACAAATTGCGCATTTATTCTTGTATAGTTTGTTTTAAACTCAATAGAACTATTATCACTAGAAAAACGATTAAAGCCAAAATCTAACTTTGCACCTAATTGACGTTTAAACATGTATTGAACACCTAAATTCACTGTTGGAAAATTAACAGATTTCCCTTGAAACTGTTCAACAAATCCTGATTGTGACGGGCTATTAACACCAAGTGTAATTTGTGCTTTTATTTCATTTGTTGCTTTTTGCGCATATGTAAATGAAAAACACATAAGTACAATTACTAAAATACTTGTTTTTTGAAGTCTATTATTTAAGGTCATATCAATTTAATGGTTTAATTTGTGCTTATAACGCATTTCTATTCTATGAATTTTGGAGGTCTTCCTTACAAAACTAAACAATTCTTTTTTGTACTTATTAAATTAAGTATTGTTGTTGGCGCTTTTTACTTTATCTATAACAAATTAGCCCATAACGAAAATTTAGACTTTCATGATTTCATGCAACATTTAGCTCAAAATGATGTTTTTTCATTAAAAAACATAGGTTTTTTACTCATTTTAACCGGTTTTAATTGGTTTTTTGAAATTATAAAGTGGAAGACTTTAATAAGTCATATTACACTTATTTCTTTTAAAAATGCTTTAGAGCAAAGTTTAGGCGCTTTAACGGCGTCTCTTTTTACACCAAACCGAATTGGAGAATATGGAGCAAAAGCTGTTTACTTTAATGCAGCAATGCGTAAAAAAGTGATGCTACTCAATCTTACGGGTAATATGATGCAAATGACGGTAACTATTATTTTTGGTAGTGTAGGTTTGTATGTCATGCACACAACTTATGATTTGGATATTGACTATTTTAGAGTGTCTAGATTTTTACTCATTATAATAGTTGTCATTGGTTTTGCTTTATTTGGGTTACAACAAAACAGATTTAAAATAAAAGGATTCTCTGTAGAAAAACTAAAGTCCTTTTTTAAAGATTTACCCTTTGGCATACAAATATCTGCATTTGGAATATCTGTACTGCGCTATTTAATTTTCTCATTTCAATTTTATTTTTTACTGCACATTTTTGGAGTTGATTTAACGTATTTAAATGGTATGATCGTTATTACTAGTATGTATTTATTGTCATCTATTATTCCGTCCATATTTATTTTTGATGTGATTATAAAAGGAAGCGTTGCAGTCTATTTGTTTTCCAGTATTGGCGTTGATGAATTAACGATACTAAGTATCATTATGATTATGTGGTTACTTAACTTTGTGCTTCCAAGTATATTTGGCAGTTATTACGTACTTAATTTTAATCTTCCAAAAACAGACAACAATTTATGATTACCATCATATTAATTATTACAATTTTATATCTGCTTTTAATTGGAAGCTTTGTGTATGGTTTTGATAAAGTCCCAGACTTCAAATTAGAAGACATTACTGCTAAGACTAAGTTTTCTGTTATTATACCTTTTAGAAATGAAGCAGATCATCTACCAACTTTATTAGCATCTATCGCAAAACTAAATTACCCTAAAGCACTGTTTGAGATCATTCTTGTAGACGATAGTTCTGAAGATGATTCTGTAGAAAAAATAAATAGTAGCCACCTTGAAAATTTTAATATTTCCGTAGTAAAAAATATTAGAACTACTAACTCTCCTAAAAAAGATGCGATCACTACAGCCATTAACACATCAAAATATGACTGGATTGTTACTACAGATGCAGATTGTAGTCTCCCAAAATATTGGTTAGATGCATTTGATAATTACATCCAAAACCATAATGCTAAACTATTGATTGCTCCAGTGACTTTATCTGGTATCAACTCCTTTTTAAAACGATTTCAAGTTCTTGATGTTTTAAGTTTACAAGGTGTGACCATTGGTGGTTTTGGTATTAATAAACCGTTTCTTTGTAATGGTGCAAACTTAGCATATCATAAGGATGTCTTTAATGATGTTAAAGGTTTTGAAGGCAATTCTCATATCGCAAGTGGTGATGATATTTTTTTGCTTGAAAAAGTAATTAAAATGGACAAAAACAGTGTGCATTATGTTAAGAATAAAGAAATTATTGTCACGACACAACCAGAGTTGAATTTCAAAAGCCTAAAGTCTCAAAGGGTTAGATGGGCTGCTAAAACATCAAATTACAACAACGTATTTAGTAAATTAACCGCTATAGTGGTTTTGTTTATGAATGCACTTTTAGTATCTCTTCCTCTTTTATATTTAGCGCAAATTGTATCTTTAAAAGAGCTTGTTTACACTTTCGCTATAAAAGTCTTGATTGACTTCTTATTGATATTTAAATCGGCTCGGTTTTTTGATCAAGGACAATTTTTACCGTCTTACTTTTTGTCATGTATATGTTATCCATTTTTTAGTTTATACGTGACATTTGTTTCTCTTTTTACAAGTTACAAATGGAAAGGCAGAGCCTATAAAAAATAGAACCCCTTTGACTATCAATTATTTTTGCTAGATTTACGTAAATCCAAATCTGTAATTGTAATGAAAAAAATTGTTTGTTTATTTTGTTTGGTATTTAGTTTCGCTTTCACAGAAGCACAAGAAACCTATGCTGTTGATGGAGAAATGCTTGAGTTGAAAACTGAAGTAAATGGGAAACTCGATTTATTATGGAATATCATTGATGGGGAATATCGCTATTTCGTAAGAACTGAAAACAATAATATTATCGAATTAAAAAACACCAAATCTGATGGTGATTTCCAGCAAGAATATAAAACACTTTTAAATGAGTTGACCAATGAATCATTATCAACTAAAAAATTAAATCTTACACTTTTTAGCCTTAAAGAGTTTATAGACACCTATAATAGTAATACAGATGCATCATACCAATCTACAGCAGTACGTAACAAATTACATTTTAGACTTGGCTTTTTTGGAGGCATCACAAATAATCCATTTATAACAAATCCAGACAATCTAACAACGCCTCAATTTGGAGGTGAATTAGAAATTCTAGATGCAGATCAAATTTCTAGACATGCTGTATTTTTACAAGTAAAACATGTAGTTGAACAAGACGAATTACAATATTCTACTTCAGAAGTATCATTAGGATATCGTTTTAGAGTTGTAAACAAAGAGTCTTTTAGTCTCTACGGAAACATGAAATTTGCAACCTTAAATTTCTCAAACGCAACGATCCTTGTTAATAACGACGATGTCATAACTACTGAAGAAATTAGTCAAACTGCTTTTGATATACCGCTTATTTTCGGTTTAGGAGCAGATATTAGAATCACAGAAAACAGTTTTATCACATTAGCATACAACGAACTTTTTGCTTTGTTTCTAGACAATCAAGGTAATTTTTCACAAGATTTTTCAATAGGCTACAAGTTTAATTTATAGTGAAACTTTCAAATTACAAAACCAATAATCCAGTATTCTCAGGTTACTTTTGGGACGGTTCTAAAACCTCTTCAAAAAAAATGACCGTTACTGGCATTTTCATTAAATCTTTTGGCTGTATTTTGATAATTGCAGCTATTACTGGGTATCTATGGAAACTCAATGAAGCTGGAATGTCAATGAAATGGTTTACTCTTGGTGGTATGCTTGCATCAATAATTATTAGTATTATCATCTCTGTAAGACACCATTGGGCTCCATTTCTTGTCCCTTTATACACAATTGCTAAAGGTTGTTTTCTAGGTGGCTTTTCTGCTTATGCTCACAAAAATTTCCCGGAGTTACCATACCAAGCTATTGGTGTTACTATCATTACTTTTTTTGTGATGCTACTACTATATCAAACTAGAATTATTGTGGTTACTAAAAAACTCCGAAGTGTTATTATCACCTCTATAGTTAGTGTTTTTGTCGTGTATTTGATATCATGGATTTTAGGTTTCTTCGGAATTAACACCTATATCTGGGGAACGTCTTGGTTTGCCATAGCTTTTAATTGTATCGCTGCTATTGTAGCGTCTTTTTCTTTACTTCTTGACTTTGATCATATTGAGCGTCAAAAAAATCGTGCTCCTAAATGGAAAGAGTGGCTTGCTACTTGGGGACTTTTAGCAACATTGATTTGGTTGTATGTTGAAATATTACGATTGATGCAAAAATTTGCTATTCGATTTTAATTATAACAGGTAAACTAAATTGTGTTTTCACCTGCTGGCTTCTCTTAATTGCTGGATAAATCTTTGGCAATGCCTCTAGACTTCTCCTGAGTAAACTGTCTAATTGAGGTATTTCTGCTTGCGTTATTTCATCACTAACAATATCATTAATCACAAAAACACCTTGACTATCAATAGTAATTTTAAGTTGTACTGTATCATGAATTTCTTCGGAAACGATAATCTCGTATTTGGCTAGATTTTCATTAAGAATTTGTCGTAGTGTATTTTCAAAACATGCTTTTTTACTGGCTTTAACCAAAGTTGTATCACAAGATTCAAACGTAGGATATTCATCCACATCATTCCAATTGAATGCTTCTAACTGGTCTTCCAAAATATCATTAGAATACACTTTCTTCTTTTCGATAAATTCGCAAGAGCAAAACGTGATTAGTAATAAAAAAGCGATTATGCGATTCATAGCAGTTATACTGAAACCGAAAAGTACAATTTTTTTAGATACTAGATTCTATTAGTCTTCTCCCTTTAAAAATTTCTCTTCTTTTAGCTCTGTTATACGTCTAGACGCAAATTTAGAATAGAACGTATCTGGATATTTATCTCTAAAATCTTCATACAATTTAATCTTTGTATCAATATCTCCATAATACTTATCTTTTGTAGATATAATGTAAAACTCTGAGCTTATGTTTTCTGGATTTTCCTTTAATGATTTTTGAAACGCTTCAATAGCTTCTTTGTGTTTGTCTTGTCTATTTAAAACAGTACCTAGTATTTGATATTCATAATCTAATGGAATGTCTTGCATTACTAATGCTTGTTTGAGGTATTTCTCAGCATTCTTATAATCATTGAGTCGGTTATAATATTTACCAATTTGAAACATCGCATCTGCGCTGTATGGATTGTATTTTAAAACTAACTTTTTTTGTTTAATTGCTAATTCAAAATCTGAGAACTCTGCATGAATCATACTTAATTTTGAATGAATAAACTCTGACGATTCTCCCAACGCTATTAATTTTTCAAACCAAGTTCTTGCATTTTCATAATACTCTTGGTAATAATAATTTTGAGCTTTCAAGCTTATGAGTTCTACATTGTTTTGGTAGCTCTCCAATCCTTTATCTATATATCTATGTGAGGTTTGATGTTTCCGCTTAATCAAAAAATGCTTTGCTATTTTAAAAATTGCTTTTTGATGGGTTGGATCTAAATCATAAGCAGCTCTATACCTATTTAATGCTGTAGAATCCTTCATACGCTCTAACGCTAATCCCATTTCATAATGATAATTGGGATTGCGATAATCGATATTCATCAACTTATTAAAGACCTCTATAGACTGCTCAAAATTTTTCGTTTTAGATAGTAACCTGGCATATTCATATAAGACTAATCCATTTTTTGGATCTGCCTCAGCACCTAATTTATAATATTCTAAAGCACTGTCATAATTACCTATAGCGACATAAGACTTTGCGATTTTAGCGTATACCTCATCTGGATTAGCATGTATGTTGTATGCTTTAATCGCTTTGCTGTAATTGCCATTGTTGTATAAACTATCTGCTTGATTTAAAGCTGAATTTTGTGCTACAGTTTTAGTTACTACTAATAGAGAAACGATGATAAAAAATGATCGCATTTAGTTTTTCTTGTCTTGATTAGTTTTAGCAGCTACTTGAAATAAAATAGGTAATGAATAATTAGCAGTAACAGCTTTTCCATTCATTTGACCAGGTGTAAATTGTGGCAAACTATTGATAACACGTAATGTTTCGGTTTCTAAATCAGGATGTGGCGCTCTTGCTTTTGCTCCAGTTACTCGGCCTTCTTTATCAATTTGAAAAATCACATTAATACGTTGTTTTCCTGATAAACCAAGTTTTGATGCTAAATCTGTATTGAAATTTATATTGACATATTTAGAGACGAAATTACTAAAACATGTCTTTGATTCTTTCTCTGATGTTATACCAACACAACTCTCTGTACCTGGAGCTCTATCTAAAGCAACAAAAGGCACTTCTTCTGCATCTTTAAACTTCTCTTTAAGTCCTTTAATTCTATCATCACTTAAAGGGCTTTTTGTTTTCTTTGTTTTAGAATCTCCTTGTATCATAAATACAATTGGCAAACTGTAAGGCACAATAACGGCTTTACCTTTATGTTTTCCTGGAATTAATTGAGGTAAGGTTTTAATAACACGTTTAGCTTCTTTTTCTAAAGCAGGATGTGGCGCTCTAGCTTTTACATCTTTAACATTTCCTTTTTTATCTATTTTAAAAACAACATTAATACGTTGTTTGCCTACTAAACCTAAGCTATCTGCTACACTGATATTAAAATTTCTGTTGACATGTTTAGCAATATTCGTGCTCATACACGCTTTGCGTTCTTCATTAGTATCTAGGTCTTCACAAGACTTATAAACTGGCACTTCGTCTACAATTGCAAATGGTATTTCGCCACTTTCAACCTCTTCAATTTCTAATGTCTCAACAGTTTTATCTTGTTTACTTTTAAATACCGAGCATGAAGAATAGACAAGCATTCCTAAGATTAAAGGAACAATTAAGAAGTATTTAGAAAGATTTATTCGTTGTGATTTTGATTTGCTTAACATAAGGATTCGTTTTTTGATTAATGAATGTTTAAAAAATGGGTTGACAAATGAGAATTGCTGTGTCTCAAAAACTTGAGTTAATAAATTATCATAGTAATCGGCTTTGTTTTTGCCTTTTACAGCATTGGCATCTGCGATATATTCATGAAGTGTTGCTATTCTATTTTGGTAGATATAGACTAATGGATTAAACCAAAATACGATACGTAATAATTCAAAAAACAGTAAGTCTAAAGAGTGTTTTTGTTTGATGTGAACCATTTCGTGCTCTAAAATTGAAGCGCTATCTTTTTCACTCAAACGATTACCTAAAAAGATGTAATTAAAAAATGAAAAGGCTTTTGTACTATTCAACAAACATACAATTATCACATTACCACTCCATCTTCTTGGATTATTAGACACTAATAACAACAGTTTAATGATTTTGTATACCAAAATTAGTGCGGCAATACACATCCCAGAAATGAGTATAATATTCCATATAGACATTGGTTCTGGTTCAAGATTAATTCCTGCTAGCATTGCAATTTGAGGATCAATTGTACTTGCTACTTCTGATGATCCTCCAATGAGAATTTCGGGTAAACTAATCACAAAATCTTTTGCAATGACTTCTTTTATAAACTCTATCTTAATAAAAGGAATGACTAATGATAAGATCGACGTGCTCAACAAATAGACACGATTGAGGTTGAAGAACGTTTCCTTCCGAAGAAAAACATCATAGATAATTAAAAACAGTAATTGAAACGCAACGACTTGTATAATATAGTGTAACATGTTATTGATTTGTTTTATTAATGTCTTTTAAAATAGCTTCCATATCTTTTAAATCAACATCATTCTTCTTCACAAAAAACGACACCATACTTTTAAAAGACCCTTGAAAATAATTATCAACTAGATTGTTTATAGATTGATTGCTGTACTCCTGCTTTTTAAGAAGCGGAAAATAGATATGCCCTTTACCTTGCTTCTCATAATCTACAAACCCTTTGTTTTCTAAAATTCTAATTATCGTAGAAACCGTATTGTATGCAGGTTTAGGTTCTGGAAGTTCACTAATAACGTCCTTAACGTTTGCTTTTTCTAATTGCCATAAGACGTGCATGATTTCCTCTTCGGCTTTTGTCAATTGTTTCATATTATAGTATTCAGTAATTCAAATTATAGTTACTTAGTTTCTCTAGAGCTTAACCAAAGCATTAAGTTTCTAATAAAATCGATGTTATTTGGAGCAGTTTCAGAATTAAATCCAACATGAAATGTTCCATAATCATTAGTAACAGTTTGCGCTGTAAATTGAGCAGCTTCACCAAAAACGGCTAGTTTACCTTTCCCAAAATTCATAATTGCACCTTGGTAACTATCTTGTAAATCTAGACTTGGTGTATTATCATCAAATTGCCATGCGATTTCTGGCTGGAGACATTCATCTCCTTTGATGAATTTCAATATTCCGATAGCTTTCTCTGGAATTTGAAATGATGATCCCGTAAACGTTGTCACACTTTTTAATGGTTTACCATATGACCCATCAGTAATCTTAGATGTTAATAGTCTTTTATTCTCTTCAGAAAAGACATCTGGTTCGCTTTGAGGCTGTGATAATTGAGCAAATCCATCACAAAAGTCAAACCCAAAAGCATTAGCAAGTGACTTTGTCGCTCCAGAAAAAGGCATATGGTCTGCTATGATTAATAGACGTCCTCCAGCCGCTACCCACTTCTTTATGATTACAATTTCTTCCGAAGAAAAAGCATCATGAATAGGCTGTTGCCAATTTCTAATATTATTTGAATTGACCGCGTTAGATATTACTAAAACATCAATATTCTTTAGTAAATCAAAACTTGTTAAAGACCTCACGTTATAGCCATCACGTTCTAAAAGTGTACTAAACGGCTTAAAACGACCTTCTTTTGTATGAAAATTATTGTGGATTTCGTCAATATATACTGTTGGCCCTTTTTGGGTTTCATAGTATGGTTTCTCAATATGTGGTACTAACGTTGTATCAACTACTTGTTGTGACATTGCAATAAATGAACAACATAAAATACAACTGGATATGATCTGTTTAAAATTTTTTAGCGCCATTAAAAACTAGTTTAAGATTCTCAAATGTAACTAAATATTTAGTTCAAACTAAATATTTAGTTTAAAAATGTAACAATTTTAACATTTTTACGTCATACTATTAGAATAATAAATATTTATAATGGACATTTTTTTAGTCATTTTGGCTACTTTTTTTATGGTATTAGGAATCATAGGTAGCTTTCTACCTGTTTTACCAGGACCTTTAACCAGTTGGATTGGTTTACTCATCTTTCATTTAACAGATGTTGTACCAATGAACTGGACATTTTTAATCATAACATTAATCATAGCGCTTGGTATTTGGGTGTTAGATTATATTATTCCAGCAATGGGCACCAAACGTTTTGGAGGTACAAAAGCTGGAATGATAGGAACATCTATTGGCTTAATCGTTGGTTTGATAGCTCCAATACCAGGAGGTATTATTATTGGACCATTCTTTGGAGCATTAATTGGTGAACTTTTAAATAAAGCCGAATTTGATAAAGCTGTTAAAGCAGCATTTGGATCATTTCTTGGTTTTATAGCATCAACTTTTATAAAATTTATAGTCGCTATGATCTTTTTAGGTTTCTTTATTGTGAAGTTTTTTGACTACAAGGATGTTCTATTTTAGAAAACCTTAATTCTTGATTGTATAGTTTAGACCATAAAAAAAACCTAACACCTGTTGAGAAGTGTTAGGTTCAATTTTTCTTTGCTATTAATTCAACAAATTACTTAGAGGGATTAAAATATCTTTGTTGACTGATTCAAATATATCTAATATGAACAACTTTTTGTTACGGAAAAACCGTAAACATGGTGTGGAAAAACCGTAGTATGTAGAAATGACAGTAGTTTCAAGAGGATTTAAAAACTGCAATAATGCAAACTTTAACAGTTTTTATTATAGAAATCCTTTCTTACGAGCCTCATTAATTAAAGATTCATCTTTTCCGTCGTTAATTGAGAACAAAATTTTGAGTTGCTTTTTTCGCTTTTCAATGGCACTCATAGATAAATCTATGTGCTCTGTCAAACTTCTTGTTTTTATACCATTAGACAATAAGTGAAGAATCTTACGGTTAATTTCATCTACATAGATTTCATTAACGACAGATTTATTTAAAAAGTTACTAACGGTACTACTATAGTATGGTGGATCAATTAATATATGGTGAAAAGCTTCTGCCAATTCACTAGATGTTAAATCACTTTTAATTAAAAACCCATCTGGATTTATCTCTTTTACGATATTATGAATACGGTAAGACTCATTGAACATCGTTAAAATAATCACTTTTGCATTTGGCATTATGTTGCGTGAGATCTTTGCTAAATCCTCACCAGACATAATTTTACCATCTGCAGATGGAGGTAAACTAATATCAAAAAAGCAAACATCATAAGGACGTTCCTTTGCTGCCTTTTGCATCAATAAATTTGCAGCATCACAAGTATTAGCAGTATCAATAATTAAAGTTTGATTGTCCTTTTTAGTGGCCATTAACGTGTTTTGATACCCTTCTATAATGATTGGATGATCATCAACCATTAAAATATGAATTTGTTGCATTGTGTCTAGTTTTTGTAAGGTATTGTAATAATAACCTCAGTCCCTTTTTTTACTTCAGAGTGAAATTGCACTTCCCCTAGCACCTCTTCAACTCTAGAATTTATGTTTTTTATACCAATACCTTTTTTACTTTTATTGACATCAAAACCATCTCCATCATCAATGATGGATAAGCAAATTACACTATTTTTCAATTCAAAACTAATTTTAACAGCCTTAGCATTGGCATGTTTGTAAATGTTTTGAAGCGATTCTTGTATAATCCTGTAGATGTTGATTTTAGACTTATTAGGAACCGTTTCCCAGTGAATATCATCTGTAAAATTAAACGCAGATTCTAATTGATACGCATTAGTTTGTTTCTCAATTAACTCAGACACAATATCCATAAACCCAGAACCTGAGACAAAATCGGTGCTTAAATCATGAGATACTTTACGTATATCATCCTCTATAATCTTAAGTTCACTTATATATGTAGCACGTTTATTAATAGCGTCTTTTCCTTCGGAAAAATTATAACTATCCAAACTGAGTCTAGTCCCAAATAATCGCCCTAAAATACCATCATGAAGCTCTTTAGAGATTCTTACTTTTTCATTTGCTCTTGCTTCATCAACTTTATCTTGTTGTGAAAGCATCAAATTATAAATATCTTCATTGGCTTTTTGTTGGTCTTTCTCAAACTTAAGTTCTTTATTTCTTTCGCGTTGTTTAACCAATATATAGAGAAAGAGCATTGTGACTATCAATCCACTAGAAATAACTAATAGCCAAATAAGCTGCTCAGACATCTTGTCATTGGCTTCTTCTAATTGGTCTGTTTCTAGTTCAATTCTAGCAAATTTGTTTCTAACGTTTCGTTCGACATTTAATAAACTATCACTAAGTTTAATATATTCGTTCAAATGAGCTTTACCCTCATCCCCTTCTTTTAATTTTGCCAGTAAAAAAAGAGATTCTAGAACAATATCGTTAGAGGATGTTTCCTTAGAAAGTTTATAGGTTTCATTAGCGTACTTAAGTGATAAATCTTTTTGCTCTGAAGCTAAGTAAAACTTAGACATATCAATTGTTACTCCAAGTTTTGTAATATCATCATTTAAGCTATCGCTTATCTTATATGCTTGCTCAAAAAGATTCTCGATAATATCAATATCTTTATTTTCTTTAAGGGATTTTGAATAGGCTAAATTACCAAGTGTCAATGCATAGAAAGAAGGATCTTCAGAGTTTAAATTCTTTTCATTTATGACCTGTTGATATAATATTATAGATTTATTTAAATCCCCTAACATCCTGTAAACAATAGCTTCATTATTGATAGAATAAAGACGAAGATAATAGCCATTCTTCATTTCTTCACTTATAGAAAGTGCTTTTTCATGATATTCTAAAGCCTTATCATACGATTTTAATTTTAAAGAAATCACTCCTAATAAATTGTTGAGTGTCCACAATTGATCAAGAACACCCTCATCTTTAGGAAGTGATAGAAATAATTTTATGGCTTCTACAGCATTCTCTTCACTTCCAATATAATCTTTCTCAGTTTCTTGTATATCAGCAATACCTAAAAGAATAGTTGCTTCTTGCTTTATGTTTTTTTGTAATTTATATAGCTTGATTGCTTTTGAATAGTAATAATATGCGCTATCATTTTTTGCATTTAAATAATGATACCATCCAATATTATGCAAACTAGAAGCCATAGTTGTAGAGTCTCCAATTTGTTTAGCAATTTCGAGTGTTTCTCTATTTAATTGAGTATATTTTTCATAATTCTCAGTCTCAAAAAATAATAGGGCAAGATTTTTTTTGCTTTTTATTAGCAAGGAATCTTTAGATAATTGGTAGGAATAGTCAATTGCTAATTGAGCATAATCAAATCTATCACTCAAAGGTTTAGATTCATCCTTAGACAAATCAAACAAATTAGTTAGGCTATCATTTACAAGAGTTCTAGTGCTCTTCTGAGCATAAATACCAGAAGTAATAATAACAAAAAATAAGAAAGCTATATTACGTATCAATTTCACAAACAATAATCATCAATCCAAAGTTATAATAAAATATGAATACCAAGCACTAATAAATAAGTTAATACTCACTAATACAAAAAGCCTTTATCAAATGTTTGATAAAGGCTTTCATAATTTTTTTAACGGATGATATTACCCGTTATTTGGTTTTTGCAATCTTTTTTTATTAGACGCAAGTAAATCATATTTAGTTGGATCTTGCTTATCAATTTTAGTGTCATTAGAATCTACAACAAGATCGCTGCTTTGTCCTGATACTGTTAATAATAATACTGCAAATAGTAGTAATGTAATTTTTAGGGTCTTCATGTTAATTAATTTTAGGGATTATCTATTAAATTTCAATTGTGTTAATATTAAAACAGCATCAAAAATGCCAATTCGAGGGAAGAATGGATTATTAACTTTTGGGCATAAAAAAACCCAACTAAATTGAGGGAACATAAATATCTAAAAAGATACTTAATATAATAATGGATTAATTAACTTTTCTTACTAAGTGATTTTAGGGGCTTAATAAGGATGTCAAACATACTACTATTTTGGAGAAAAACAAACAAAAACACGATTAAATGTAATATTATATCGATTAAAAGCTTATTTCGTAAATAAAAATGCTAATAAATCCTTTGAATAGCACAAAATGTCTTAAACATTTTTTAAACAAAAAAGCATCCCGATTTTCTTAAAAAGAAAAAAGGAAAGCTTCTCATCGGTAAGAACTCAACAACATTGAGTTTCTCACAACTCTCAGATTTCTCTGAAAACAACACAACGTCTTTATATCGCTCAAAAAAAGCTCCAATTTCTTGAAGCTTTAGTTTTGCAATTTTTAGCGGTCTGGACGGGACTCGAACCCGCGACCTTCGCCGTGACAGGGCGACATTCTAACCAACTGAACTACCAGACCGTTGCTTTATTGCGATGGCAAATATACACCCCATTTTTAATATCACAAATGTTTTTGCAAGATTTTTGACAAAAAATTAAATAAATTTTTGACGCTCCACCATATAGGTTGTCAATATCTTGTCAAAGGACTTATTTATATCGGCTTCAACATATTTAATTTGATATTGACCGCACTTTGATTTGATACTCTTAAAGTAATCATCTACAGCACTTTCATAGCCTTCTTTTACTGTGTCTGGATACAGATTAATAAACTCATTTGTCTCTACATCAATAAATCGCTTTGGTGTATTATCAAAATTAAACTTTACTTCTTTTTCTTTATCAATGACATGAAATAATACAACTTCATGTTTATTATGTTTAAGATGCCTCAAAGCTTCAAACAATTTAACCTCATCAATTGAGGTTTGAAACATATCTGTAAAAAAGAAAATAAGAGATCTTCTGTGAATATTCTCAGCAATTTGGTGTAAATATGTATACGTTTCAGTTTGTTTATTTAACTGTTTTGAAACTACCATTTTACTTAACTCAGCGAGTAACATTTGATGATGACGTTCACTCCCTTTTTCTGGAGAATAATAATCATATGCATCACTATAGATACTTAAACCAACTGCATCTCTCTGCTTTTTTAATATATGCATCATAGATGCAGCTGCCAATGCAGAAAAACCAATCTTATTCAAATTTGAAATACTGAACTCCTTTTGTTCAGGATAGTGCATTGAACTACTATTATCTACAATAAGATGACAACGCAAATTGGTTTCATCATCATATCGCTTGGTGTAAAGCTTATCAGTTTTAGCATAAAGCTTCCAATCGATATGACGTGTGCTTTCTCCTTGATTATAGATCTTATGTTCAGCAAACTCAGCAGAGAATCCGTGAAACGGACTCTTATGCATCCCAGAAATAAAACCTTCAACTACTTGCTTAGCTAGTAATTCTAGGTTTTTAAAGCCTCCTGCTTTGTTAAGTTCTGCTTGTAAGTTCATGAGTTTATCTATTTCCGAAGAAAAAAATTAATTTAGATTATACCATCTACTATTCCGTAGGCTTTAGATTCATCTGCTCCCATCCAATGGTCGCGATTAAAATCTTTCATCACCTTATCAAAATCTTGTCCGCAATTATCTGCTAAAATTTGAGCACTCAACTCTTTCGTTTTTAATATTTCTTGAGCCGTAATTTCAATATCACTTGCTTGCCCACGAGCACCTCCACTTGGCTGGTGAATCATAACTCTAGCGTGAGGTTGGATAAAACGTTTTCCTTTAGTACCAACAGATAATAATATAGACCCCATTGATGCTGCTAATCCTGTGCAAATTGTAGACACATCACTATTTAGTGACTTAATACAGTCATACATTGCAAATCCAGACGTCACATAACCTCCTGGGCTATTTATGTATAAGTGAATATCTTTAGTCTCTAGTGAATCTAAATATAATAAACGGTCAATAACATGCTTTGCCGATTTATCATCCACCATTCCCCAAAGAAATACTTTACGTTCTTCTAATAATTTACTATCAATTAAATCTTGCGGTTTTAGTTGCTTACTCATATGTGTTTATCTTAGGTCTTAATATTAGTTAAAAATAAAAAAAGGTTCACCATACTGGCAAACCTTTTATCAATTCTTTATGAAATATCTTTTACAATAAAGCGTCGATTGCTTCAGAATAAGCATTTTTAGGTGCTACACCAACTTGTCTTCCAACAACTTCTCCGTTTTGGAATACTAAAACTGTTGGTATGTTTCTTACACCAAACTTAGCAGCAAATTCTTGATTTGCATCAACATCTACTTTACCTACTATAGCTTTACCTTCATATTCTGTACTGATTTCGTCAATGATTGGTCCAACCATTCTACATGGTCCACACCAAGCAGCCCAGAAATCAACCATTACTGGTTTATCACTCTTTAATACCGTTTCTTCAAAATTTGCATCTGTTATTTCTAATGCCATAATTATATATTCTTAATGTTTAACTTCATTTTAATTTAATACACAAAATTAGTCAAAATTTTCACGAAACCTTACAGTCGCAGTATTTGTTTTGATTATGAGGTTATTGACTGGTTATATATTAAAGATCTTGTTTTGGAAAAATGTCTATACTTATAGAAGTATATTAATTCAATTTATACATCACATTGTGAGATTTCAATTCATCTAACAATTCTTGTGAGATTTTAATTTTCTGTTTTCGGCTAGGCATGTTGAGTTTTATCTTTTCCTTATTATCATACACCACAAAAGTAAGTGCTTTTTCTCCTGAGTGCATTCTAAACAAGTCTTGTAATATTGAAATTCGCTCCTCTTTCAAATCCCTAATATTTAATTGAATTGAGAGCTTCTTAGCATACGTATCCATGACATCATGAAGCAATTGAAAACTATTAAACTGGAGCCTTGGATCACTCTTTTTACCTGTCTCTCTATTTACCCAACCTTCTCTAACAAAGGATTTAACATACACAAAACTGTTTTTAACAAGAAAGTGTCGGTACTTAAGATACTCTTCTCCAAAAATTCTAAATTCGTAATTATCTGTATAATCTTCGACCATGAAAATAGCCCAACCTTTACCTTGTTTACTTACACGATGTTGCACATCTGTCACAACACCTCCAAAAGTAATTTCTCGGTTGACGTAATTTCCCATTTCATTAAAAAACGCAAGACTACCACTACAAAAAGTTTTCATCTCTACTTTAAAATCATCTAAGGGATGACCCGAAATATAAACACCTACAACTTCTTTTTCTTGTGCCAATTTCTCCATAGTTCCCCATTCTTCAGATGGTGGAACAACTGGTTCTGCTATTTGAACATCACTCGCAGCTCCAAACAAACTAACTTGTGATGAATTTTCATTTTCTTGGTGCTTAGCACCATATTTGATCGCTTTTTCTAAAAAGGTTATACCATCACCTTCATCTTGAAAATATTGTGCGCGATGTGTATCTCCAAATCCATCAAAACCTCCAGCCAAAGCTAAGTTCTCGAATGCTTTTTTATTTGCTGCGCGTAAATCAATACGCTTTGCTAAATCGAAAATAGATTTATAGTGACCCTCTTCTTTACGATTTGCAACAATTGTTTTTACTGCACCATGCCCTACTCCTTTTATAGCTCCCATTCCAAAACGAACAGCACCATCTTGATTTACAGAAAATTTGTAATACGATTCATTGACATCTGGTCCTAAAACTGCCATTCTCATGCGTTTACATTCTTCCATAAAGAACGTCACCTGCTTAATATCATTCATATTATTTGACAGTACAGCTGCCATATACTCTGCAGGATAATGCGCTTTTAAATAAGCTGTTTGATAGGCTATCCAAGCGTAACATGTAGAGTGCGATTTATTGAAGGCGTAACTTGCAAAGGCTTCCCAATCTTTCCAAACCTTTTCTAAAATTTTAGCATCATGACCTTTTGCACTTGCTTGTTCAATAAACTTTGGTTTCATTTTATCAAGAACCGCAATTTGCTTTTTACCCATTGCTTTTCTCAAAACATCAGCTTCACCTTTCGTAAAATCTGCTAGCTTTTGAGACAGAAGCATTACTTGCTCTTGATACACCGTAATCCCATAAGTTTCTTTGAGATACTCTTCCATTGCTGGTAAATCATACTCAATATCTTCATCGCCATGCTTACGCCTTGTAAAACTTGGAATATATTCCATTGGTCCTGGACGATACAAGGCGTTCATTGCAATGAGATCTTCAAAAACTGTAGGCTTTAATTCTTTAAGGTGTTTCTGCATTCCAGGTGATTCATATTGGAATACACCAACCGTTTCTCCTTTTTGAAACAACTCATAGGTTTTTTCATCATCTAAGGGAAACGTATCTGGATCTAATAGTATATCATGTTTAGCTTTAACAATCTTAACGGTATCCTTTATTAAGGTTAAGGTTTTTAATCCCAAGAAATCCATCTTAAGCAAACCAGCATCCTCAACTACCGAGTTATCGAATTGGGTAACATATAAATCTGAATCTTTTGCAAGTGCAACAGGAACAAATTTTGTAATATCATCTGGTGTGATAATAACACCACAGGCATGAATCCCTGTATTTCTTACAGAACCTTCCAATCTTCTTGCAAGGTTTATCGTTTCGGCATCTAGACCATCACCATCTGCGATATTTAATAGCTCATTAACTTTCTCTAAATCTTCAGCCCTAAACTTTTTACCAAGCTCTTTTTCATCAAGTCCAAAAATCTTATTCAACTTGGACATTGTAGGTATCAACTTCGCAATTCGATCTGCTTCAAACAATGGTAAATCTAGCACTCTGGCAGTATCACGAATTGATGATTTAGCAGCCATTGTACCATATGTGATAATCTGTGCTACTTGACTAGAGCCATATTTATCAATTACATAATCCATAACACGACTTCGACCTTCATCATCAAAATCTATATCAATATCAGGCATACTTACACGATCTGGATTTAAGAAACGCTCAAAAAGCAAGTCGTACTTTAATGGATCAATATTAGTTATCCAAAGACAGTAAGCAACAACAGAACCTGCTGCAGATCCACGACCTGGTCCAACAGACACATCCATGTTTCTGGCTTCTCGAATAAAATCTTCTACAATAAGGAAATAACCTGGATATCCTGTGTTTTGGATAACGCTTAACTCAAAATCAAGCCGTTCTATAACTTCTTCACTTAATTCTTCACCATATCGTTTTTTAGCACCAACATAAGTCAAATGTTTTAAGAAAGCATTTTCTCCACGTTTCCCTCCATCTGCTATATCTGCCTGGTCTTCAAATTCTTCTGGAATATCAAATGCAGGTAACAAAACATCACGTGCCAACTGAAACGCTTCTACCTTATCAACAACATCTTGCACGTTTGTAATCGCTTCAGGAATATCTTTAAAGAGTGATTTCATATCGTCAGACGATTTAAAATAATACTCTTGATTTGGCATCCCATAACGATAACCACGTCCGCGACCTATTGGAGTTGCCTGCTTCTCTCCTTCTTTAACACATAATAAAATATCATGTGCATTGGCATCTTCTTTTTTGCAGTAATAGGTATTATTACTTGCTACAAGCTTGACATCATGCTTTTGTGCTAATTTAACAAGCACAGGGTTTACACGATTCTCATCTTCTTGATTATGTCGCATGAGCTCCATATACAAATCATCCCCAAACTCTTGCTTCCACCAGATGAGGGCATCTTCTGCTTGATTTTCACCAACATTCAATACCTTACTTGGTACTTCTCCATAGAGATTACCTGTCAAGCAAATTAAATCTTCTTTATATTCTTGAATTAGTTTTTTATCAATTCTTGGTATGTAGTAAAACCCATTCACAAAGGCATGTGACGACAGCTTCGCTAAGTTGTGATAGCCATTTTTATTTTTTGCAATTAAAACAATTTGATAGCCATTATCTTTTCTCGTTTTATCTGTATGATCTTCACAAACAAAAAACTCACAACCAATAATAGGTTTGATTTCTTTTGCATCTGATGTTTCGCCTTTTGTTTCTGCTTCTTCTTTTAGAGCTTTCACACCTTTATTATGACTATTGACTGCATTTACAAAATGAAAAGCACCCATCATGTTGGCATGATCTGTCAATGCAACAGCAGGCATATCATGTTTTGCAGCTACAGCAACCAAATCCTTAATACTAATGGTAGATTGAAGTACAGAAAATTGTGAATGATTATGAAGATGCACAAAATCAACATCTGCTAATCCAGATATATTTTCTTTTATTTTTTCTTCGGAAATATCAACTGCTTGTAACTTTTGAAGACGCTCATTAATTTTAGCACTTTCCTTTTTAAGGTTGATATGCTTTAATCCAATAAGCTGAATCGTTTGAGGATTCTTCTCGTTAAAATTCTGAAAATAATCAGGCTCAACGTCTAACTGTTCTTTAGTATACTCTCCTAAACGCAATAATTCAAAAAAGCAACGTGTTGTTGCTTCAACATCTGCAGTTGCGTTATGCGCCTCAGAAAACGGCTTATTAAATAAAAATTGGTGTAACTCTGTAAGTGTTGGTAGTTTAAACTTTCCGTAGCGACCTCCTGGTAACTGACACAATGACGCTGTATGCTCTGTACACGTATCTAAAACAGGAAGCTCTTGGAGTTGATTTGCAAGATGTCCTCTCACAAATTCTGCTCCCATTATATTAAGATCAAATTTAACGTTTTGACCTACAACGAATTTTGTTTTTGAAAGGGCATCATTGAATTTTTCTAAAACCTCATCAAGTGGTATTCCTTGTTCTTGAGCTAACTCGGTTGAAATACCATGAATTTTTTCTGCATCATAAGGAATATTGAATCCTTCTGGTTTCACCAAATAATCTTGATGCTCGACACAGTTGCCCATCTCATCATGTAATTGCCACGCAATTTGAATACACCTTGGCCAATTATCTACATCAGTAATTGGTGCATCCCAGCGTTTTGGTAATCCTGTAGTTTCGGTATCAAAGATTAAATACATGTAATTGTTTCAATTTTAAGTCATAGTTTTCCGAAGAAAAACTTGAAAAGCAAGTGCATAAAATTACGAAGAAACTCTTCCTTTTTAAAGCGAAAGTTATGAACAGTTTTAAACAAAAAAAGCAGCCATAAAGGCTGCTTTTATATATGTCGTTTTTACCTGTGTTATGGAATACAAGTTCCTAAACCGTCAACTATAAGTTGCTGGCTTCCGTCAGGATCACCACAGATGTCAATTTTACTAACCAAAGCTGTCTTATAGGCATTACAAGCGTCTGTATAATTTGGCATTGTAGTATCTGTTGCATTAAATGCTGCTAGTGCAATATTTACTTGTTGAGTTACTTGCAAGCAACCACTTCCATTACCGATTGCTACCAAACCACCTACAATAGGTACTTTATAAAATACACCTTCATTGAGGTTAACTGTTTGCAATCCATCATTTGAAAAAGCATAAAACCAAAACGTTCCAGTCATGGTCTTAGGGTTTGTATCATTGATGCTCTGAACAATTATCTGTCCTTCAACTGGATAAAGAGAAAAACTTGGATCTGGCTCATTTGCTGTAGAATAAACAATACCACTAGCGTCTTTAACTATAGCAACATTTGGATTGTCACCACCTAAATTATAGATACCTGCTGTATCATCTTGAGTTATTAATTGTATCGTTTCAATATTATTAGTTCCTTGAACTAAAAATCCTCCAAAGTCAATATCTGCAGCGTAAGAAGCTGCTTTCCATGGACTACCGTTGTAATTCGCTTCAATTGCAGGTGAATTAAACCGTAGCTCGTCGGCACAACTAAAGACTGTGACTAAGGCGATAAGAATTAAGGTTGTTTTTTTCATGCTGTTTTTTTATAATATGGGCTGGGTACAATAACGTTTTAAAGCTATCAAAAGTATAATAAATTTTCAATATTACTTAATTAAGAATAAAATGTTGAGAATTAAATTATTGTATTATCTTTGCGCCTCATTAATAATAGAGGTCGCGAACCTCGCAAATTAATTAAAAATATGCCTGTAAAAATTAG
>CAJQOA010000069.1 GCA_905479815.1 uncultured Psychroserpens sp. | reverse complement strand
GACCAAAAACTAAATCGGCAACTCCTCCAACTTTGCCTTTTTCGTAAGAGGCAATAATATTTGCCATACCTAATGAGAATCCCGCAGTATCTGCAAATGAAGTTCCAGGTGCGATTTGATTATCGTCATTAGGCGCTGTTAAGTTTGTTCTGTAGTAAGCATCAACGCTGCCTTCAAAAGAGAATTTTTTAACTGGTGTTTCTTCTTGAGTTTCTTGAGCAAATAATAGTACTGAAGTGAGTACTAAAATTAAAGTAAATAAATGTTTCATAAAATTGTTAGTTATAGTTTGTTTGAATCAAATCTATGTAAAAAGGCATTGCACTATAAAAAAAATAGGGATCATTTGATTATTTTTATGAATTTATAATTTTTACCCCTTAAAATTTAGGGGTTAAAATATTTTAACTTACTTTTTTGATAAATTGATAATTGGTATTTGCTAAAAATTAAGAGGTAAATGAAAATTGTTTGAATAATATTTAATGATAAGAGCATTGCGCAAACGTTTTCGCAAAAAAGGGTCATTTTTATTGAATTTATTTCATTGATGATTTAACAGTGAGGTGATATGATTGTTACGTATATAGTAATTAAATAGAGTCATTTTGTGAATTCTTGAAAAGTGATTCCAACTTTCTTTCAATCAATTTTTAGCACTTATCTTACAAATTAAATAAGGTGTTAAAACCTTTAAATTTTCTTAATTATGCTAAAGAAGCAAGGACTTTATTTACCAGAATTTGAACACGATAATTGTGGTGCTGGATTTATATGTAGTTTAACTGGGAAACGCTCAAATGATATCATTCACAAAGCGCTAGAAATATTGGTAAAATTAGAACATCGAGGTGCTGTAAGTTCAGATGGTGTTACTGGTGATGGTGCTGGTATATTAATTGACATTCCGCATAAATTTTTCAAAATATTCTGTGAGTTCGATTTGCCAGAAGCTGGAGAGTATGCTGTGAGTAATGTTTTTCTTCCGAAGAAAGAAAATCAACGTCAATATTGTATTGATGTTTTCGAAAAAGAAATTGAAAAACAAGGTTTAAAACTCATTGGCTGGAGAGATGTACCAGTAAATAGTAAAGTATTAGGTATAGTTGCTCAAGTAACAGAGCCTTTTGTTAAGCAAATTTTCATAGGTAAGACTGATGAAAAACAAACCGATAGAGATTTTAATTTAAAATTATTTGCTGCTCGAAAAATTGCAGAGCATACTATATACAATTCTAAACTATCTGAATCGCAATTTTTCTACCTTCCGAGTTTGTCAACCAAAATCATAATTTTTAAAGGTTTATTAAAACCAGAACATATTAATGAGTATTATCTCGATTTATTTAATTCGGCATTAGATACGAGATTAGCTTTAGTACATCAACGTTTTTCTACGAATACGTTTCCAACATGGGATTTAGCACAACCATTTAGATATATCTGCCATAACGGTGAGATTAATACATTACGTGGCAATGTATCACGTATGTTTTCTCGTGAAGAAATTATGGAAAGCCCATTATTTGGAGATGATATTAAAAAAATAATTCCAACTATTTTAAAAGGAAAATCAGATTCTGCAACTTTAGACATGGTGGTTGAATTGTTATTAATGACAGGTCGCTCGCTTCCCGAAGCAATGATGATGCTTGTGCCAGAAGCTTGGGAAAAAAACCCAAACATGTCTGATGCTAAAAAAGCTTTTTATGAATACAATTCTTGCCTAATGGAACCATGGGATGGACCTGCGTCTATACCATTTACCGATGGTAATTTCATTGGTGCAGTTTTAGATAGGAACGGATTGCGTCCCTCGCGTTACACAGTAACAAAATTAGGGAATGTAATTATGTCTTCGGAAACAGGAGTTGTTGATATTGCTCCTGAAAATATTGAATATCATGGTCGTTTAGAACCAGGGAAAATGTTTTTGGTGGATATGAATGAAGGCCGAATCGTTAACGATGAAGAAATAAAAGAAGACATAGCTTCTAGACATCCTTATCGAAAATGGCTTGATGAAAATTTAGTACACTTAAGAGACCTTAAAGCAAAAAAAGGCCCTATTAAATATGATGAAATTGAATTAAAAAGACGTGAAATCATTTTTGGATATACGCAAGAAGATTTGAATACTATTATTCGTCCAATGGCGCAATTAGGAAAAGAGCCTATTGGGTCAATGGGAAGTGATACACCAATTGCTATTTTATCTGAGCGTCCACAATTAATTTACAACTATTTTAAACAGTTATTTGCGCAAGTTACTAATCCACCTTTAGATGGTATTCGAGAAGAACTAATTACAGATATTAGTCTAACTTTAGGAAGCGACGTTAATTTATTCGATATCAATGCAGACCATTGTAAAAAACTAAAAATCCAAAATCCAGTAATTTCAAAGCACGATTTAGATAAGATTAGAGATTACGATACGAATCCAGATTTTAATATCGAATCTATTTCTATGTTATATGAAGTGAATCGTGGTTTAAATGAATTGGAAGTTGCTCTAGAGAATTTAGTTACTAAAGCTTCAAAAGCTATAGATGATGGCGCAAATATTATTATTCTTTCCGATAGATATGTCGATGAAAATCATGCACCAATTCCAGCATTATTAGCATGTTCTTATTTAAATCATGCATTACACAAATTAGAAAAGCGTTCTCGTATTAGTTTAATTATAGAATCTGCAGAACCACGTGAAGTCCATCATTTTGCTTTATTATTTGGTTTTGGTGCAAGTGCAGTGAATCCTTATATCGTAAACGAAATTGTTCAAGAGCAAATTAACACCAATGATGTTACCGATTTAGAATACTTAGCTGCTATTAAAAATTATAATAAAGCGATTGGAAAAGGTATCTTAAAAGTGATGAACAAAATTGGAATTTCAACTTTGAATTCTTATCGAGGGTCACAACTATTTGAATGTATCGGAATCAATACAAAAACAGTTGAAAAATATTTTCCAAACACACCAACACGTATTCAAGGTATTGGCCTTAGAGAAATTGAGCAAGAAATTGTAAAACGTCACAAAAGAGCATTTCAGCCTAATCAAATTAATCAAGATATTGAAATTGGAGGCGAATATAGATGGAGGCGTGGTCAAGAAAAGCATATGTTTAATCCGTTAACGGTTGCTAAACTTCAAGAGTCTGTTCGTACTAATAAAGCATCTACTTTTAAAGAATATTCAGATTTGGTTAATAATCAGTCTGAACGCCTAATGACCATTCGTGGTTTGTTTGAATTCGATCAATTTGATCCTATTCCTCTGGAGGAAGTAGAACCTTGGACAGAAATTGTAAAACGCTTTAAAACTGGAGCTATGTCTTATGGATCCATTAGTAAAGAAGCGCATGAGAATTTAGCAGTTGCTATGAATAGAATAGGAGGTAAGTCGAATTCTGGTGAAGGTGGAGAAGATCAAGAACGCTTCTATAAAAGTTCTCAAGGCGATTGGAAAAACTCTGCGATCAAACAAGTGGCTTCAGGTCGTTTTGGAGTCACATCAAATTACTTGACTAGCGCAAGTGAAATTCAGATTAAAATAGCTCAAGGTGCCAAACCTGGTGAAGGCGGACAATTGCCAGGGCCAAAAGTGAATAAAGAAATTGCAAAAACGCGAAACTCTACACCTTATGTTGGGTTGATTTCACCACCACCACATCACGATATTTATTCAATTGAAGATTTATCGCAATTAATTTATGATGTAAAATCAGCAAATAGAGCAGCGCGAATCAATGTGAAATTAGTATCAGAAATTGGAGTAGGTACTGTCGCTGCAGGAGTTGCAAAAGCAAAAGCAGATGTGATTTTAATAGCTGGTTTTGATGGTGGAACAGGTGCAACACCTTTGACTTCTCAAAAACATTGTGGTTTACCCTGGGAATTAGGAATTGCTGAGGCGCAGCAGACATTAGTCATGAACGATTTAAGAAATCGCATTGTTTTAGAATGTGACGGACAATTAAAAACAGGTAGAGATGTAGCAATAGCATGTTTGCTAGGCGCTGAAGAATTTGGTTTTGCAACAGCCCCTTTAGTCGCTTCGGGATGTATTATGATGCGAGTATGCCATTTAAATACTTGTCCAGTTGGGATCGCAACCCAAAATCCTGATTTACGTAAAAAGTTTAAAGGAAAACCAGAACACGTCGTTAACTACATGTATTTTGTAGCACAAGAATTACGTGAAATTATGGCCAAACTAGGATTTAGAACTATCAATGAAATGGTTGGTCAATCTCAAAAACTAAATAGAAATAAAGCAATTGATCATTATAAATCTTCAGGAATTGATTTGACACCAATTTTGCATAAAGTGGAAGTTGCAGAGGATGTGAAATTATTCAACACCTATTGTCAAGATCACAACTTAAACGTGCATTTAGATTTCAAGATTATTAAACAAGCACATCAAGCATTATTCCGAAGACAAAAAACACATTTAGAAATGCCTATCACAAATATAGATAGAGCAGTTGGCGCAATTGTTAGTAACGAAATTTCTAAAATTTACGGAGCCGAAGGTTTACCTAAAGACACTATAAATATCGATTTTAATGGATCAGCAGGACAAAGTTTTGGAGCATTTGCAACAAAAGGATTATCGTTTACTGTTCATGGAAATACTAACGATTACCTCGGGAAAGGTTTGTCTGGCGCAAAATTAATTATTAAAGTGCCAGAAAAATGCACGATTATTCCAGAAGATAATATCATCACAGGAAACGTCACCTTATATGGAGCAACGGCTGGTGAAGTATATATAAACGGAAAAGCAGGTGAACGTTTTTGTGTTAGAAACTCTGGCGCAAGTGCTGTAGTAGAAGGTATAGGAGATCATGGTTGCGAATACATGACAGGAGGTGTTGCTGTTATTCTTGGCGACGTTGGGCGAAATTTCGGAGCAGGAATGAGTGGCGGAATAGCTTACGTGCTTGATATCCATGGAACGTTTAAACAACAATGTAATTCCGAAGAATTAAATATTGATCCAATTGCTCTTGTGGAAGATCAATTACAATTAGAACAATTGATTCATAATCACTTTGAAGCGACTGGAAGTCCGCTGGCAAGACGTATTTTAGATGATTGGGAAACCTATCTTCCTCAGTTTAAAAAAGTAATGCCAGAAGAGTATAAGCAAGCCTTAATAAGATTAGAAAAAGAAGAATTACAATTAGCTTAAATTATGGGAAAGACAACAGGATTTTTAGAGCATAAGCGTCAAGACGAAACCTATATTGCGCCAGAAAAGCGTATTGAAAATTATAAAGAATTTACGATTCCTTTAAATGAAGAAAAACTAAAAGATCAAGGTGCGCGTTGCATGGATTGTGGTATTCCATTTTGCCATAGTGGTTGTCCGCTTGGTAATTTTATCCCTGATTTTAACGATAAGGTTTATAAAGGAAAGTGGAAAGAAGCTGCAGAAATTTTGCATAAAACCAATAATTTTCCAGAATTCACAGGAAGATTATGCCCAGCGCCATGTGAAGAAGCTTGTGTTTTAGGTATTAACGAAGATCCTGTAACGATAGAAAATATTGAAAAAAATATTGTTGAAACTGCCTTTAATGAAGGCTGGATTAAAGCACAACCACCAAAGGTTAGAACTAATAAGACAGTTGCCGTAATAGGTTCTGGACCTGCAGGTTTAGCTGCTGCACAACAACTAAATAGAGCCGGTCACTATGTTGTTGTTTTTGAACGTGACGAAAAAGTTGGCGGATTATTACGTTACGGAATACCAGATTTTAAAATGGAAAAAAACGTTATAGATAGACGTATTGATGTTTTAGAAGAAGAAGGTATTATTTTTAAAATAAACTCGCACGTTGGTGTTAACGTAGATGCCAATCAACTTAAACAAGAGTTTGATGCTATAGTTTTATGCGGTGGAGCAACCGTTAGAAGACGTATTCCAATTCCAGGAGCTGATTTAAAAGGTGTGACTCAAGCAATGGATTTTTTAAAGTTGAATAACCAATATGTTGATGGCTTAGAAAAGTTTGAAAACATAATTTCTGCTGAAGATAAAAACGTCATCGTTATTGGTGGAGGTGATACAGGAAGTGATTGTATTGGGACGTCTAATCGTCATGGTGCAAAATCTGTGACTAATTTTGAAATTTTAAGCAAACCATCAGAAGGTCGTCCTGCTCATCAACCTTGGCCTTATTGGCCAATGAAGTTAAAGACTACATCATCTCATAAAGAAGGTGTGGAACGTTTTTTTAGCGTATCAACTAAAGAATTTTTAGGCGATACAAATGGAAACTTGACAGGGTTAAAAACAATTCAAGTTGAATGGATTTTTAAACCAGGTGAAAGACCACAACTTAAAGAAATAGAGGGCACAGAAAAGCAATGGGATTGTGATCTTGCATTATTGGCTCTCGGATTTACAGGAGCTGAAAAGACTTTAGCAGATCAATTTGGTTTAGATATGGATTTTAGAACCAATATTGAAGCATCAACAACAAATTATACAACTAATATTCCTAGTATTTTTGCTGCTGGAGATATGCGTCGTGGACAATCGTTGATTGTTTGGGCAATTTCTGAAGGTCGACAAGCTGCGTATCATGTGGATACGTATTTAATGGGAGAATCACATTTGCCTCTAAAGGATGATAGTGATTTACCTCGCGCTTAATTCTTGTGAATGTAGGAACCCATACATAAAAAAACACCTTGAAAAAGGTGTTTTTTTATTTTTTTATTTTGGAAACTTAGCCTTAATATCATCCAAACACAAATTATGAATACTCCCAATATGAGAATGTTCTTTACCTAAATCTGGTTGATAAGTATCGTTTTGAACTTGACTTCCAATTTTTTGATAGGCATTCCTAAAAGGCATCCCTTCTACAACCAAATTATTAATACTATCTACTGTAAATAAGTATTGATATTTCTCATCGTTGAGGTCAATATCTTTGACTATAATTTGCTGAATAGCATAATTAAAAATGTCTAAAATATCTTTTACATCTTCAAAAGCATTAATAATGTTTTCTTTTAGTAACTGAAAATCTCTGTGATAACCACTTGGTAAGTTGTTCGTGATTAAAAGCATTTCGGTATGTAATGCTTGTATTTTATTACATTTTCCTCTAATCAATTCAAATACATCAGGATTCTTTTTATGTGGCATAATGCTGCTGCCTGTAGTTAATTCATCTGGAAAGGTGATAAATCCAAAATTCTGACTCATATACAAGCAAATATCCATAGCAAACCTAGACATTGTGTTGCATAATCCACCTAAAGCACTTGCAATAGCACGCTCACTTTTACCTCTACTTAATTGAGCAGCAACGACGTTAAATTTCAAAGTAGAAAAGCCTAATTCTTTCGTGGTTATGTCTCTATCAATAGGAAATGAGCTTCCGTAACCAGCAGCTGAACCTAATGGGTTTTGATCTACTATTTTTGAAACGGCATTTAAAACATATACATCATCAATTAACAACTCAGCATAAGCAGAAAACCACAAACCAAAAGACGATGGCATGGCGACTTGTAAATGTGTGTAACCTGGCAATAATTGTGTTTTATGGGTTTCTGCTAAACTCAAAAGTGTATCAAAAAACGTTTTTGTTTTGTTATTAATGATTTCCAGATTTTCTTTATAATATAATTGAAGTGCCACTAAAACCTGATCATTTCTAGAACGTGCCGTGTGTATTTTTTTGCCAACTTCGCTTAAGTTTTCAGTAAGGACATGTTCGATTTTTGAATGAACATCTTCAAAAGTGTCTTCAATTTTAAAGTCACCATTTTTGATGTCTTCTGAAATTGAGATTAACTCTTTTTTGAGTTGCTTTAGTTCTTGCGAAGTAATAATCCTTATAGACTCTAACATAATGGCATGCGCTATAGACGCTTGTACATCATATTTAGCAATATGTATGTCAATTTCTCTATCGTTTCCAACAGTGAAATGTTCTATTTTTTTATCGATTGAAAATCCTTTATCCCACAATTTCATAATACGTTGTTTAATAATTCAATATAAATAGCAATCCCTTCTTCAATTTCAGCCAAATAAATAAATTCATCAGCTGTATGTGAACGTGTACTATCACCTGGACCTAATTTTAATGATGGACATGTCAAAACCGATTGATCAGAAAGCGTTGGAGACCCGTAGGTATCTCGTCCGAGTTCTATACCAGCTTTGATCAAATCGTGGTGAATCGGAATTGAAGAGGAATTCAATCTTAAACTGCGAGCTTCAATACTCGAACATGGTGAGTTTTTAGCTAAAATATCTGCAATTTCTTGATTACTATATTTATCATTCACACGTACATCAATTACCAATTCTACTTCCGACGGAACAGCATTATGTTGC
>CAJQOA010000068.1 GCA_905479815.1 uncultured Psychroserpens sp. | reverse complement strand
TTCTCCTGTAAACTATGGCTTCACCAGTAATAATTCTGCGCTTTTTATAGAGTCAGATATTATATTTAGTAAGAATTTCGCAGCCAAAGTAGGGGTTAGAGGAGATCGTTATGAACTGTCAGATGAATTTAAAGTAGCACCAAGAGTTTCTTTAGCTTATAAAACATCTAAAAACGGACAATTATCATTAGCATATGGTAGTTTCTACCAAAATGCAAATAGCAGTGCTCTAAAATTTGACCAAGATGTAGAATCTCAAAACACGAACCATTACATCATGAATTATCAATATGTAAATGATGGTCGTTTATTTCGTGCAGAGCTGTATAGAAAAGAATATGACGGTTTGGTGAAATTTGATACCGATTTTGAAAGTTTTGATAGTAATTTTGATAATTCAGGGTCTGGTTTTGCGCAAGGATTAGATATCTTTTGGAGAGATAATAAGAGTGTTGAAAATGTAGATTACTGGGTGAGTTACTCGTATTTAGATACAGAGCGTGATTACCGTAACTACCCAACCAAAGCACAACCAAACTTTGCGAATACACACAATTTCTCTGCTGTAGCGAAGTACTGGATAGAAGACTGGAAAAGTCAAGTTGGTTTTAGTTACACGTATGCTTCTGGTCGACCATTTACAAATCCTAATACAGATCAATTTCTTGGAGATATGACTGATAGTTATAATAGTATTAGTCTTAATTGGGCTTATTTAATATCGCCTCAAAAGATTTTATACCTCTCTGTAAACAATGCGTTAGCATTTAAAAATATCAATGGGTACCAATACGCTAACACGCCAGATGTCAATGGTAATTTTGCAAGACGGTCATTAAGACCAGCTGCAGATCAATTCTTCTTTGTAGGGTTCTTCTGGACCATTAGTGAAGATGGAACTGATAATCAGTTGGATGATCTGTAACATATCGTCTTAAAAGATGTTCAACATGACAATTGTCATTTTTTTTATGATAGTTAAAGTATAGCTTAGAGTAAATAAAAAACTCAAAGTTATGCAAGTCAAAAAAAAACCAGAGGTGGACGTTAGTAGAAATAGTAGTCTATATTTTGCAATTGGTTTAAACTTAATGCTATTATCAACATATTTAATGTTTGAGCATAAATCATATAAGACAGAGGATTTAGTTGTTGAAACCATTAATATAGATGACTATCTTGATGAAGATATAGAAATCATTAATTTAAATATTCCACCACCTCCTCCACCACCTCCAGCTTTGGCAATAATTACTGAAGACATTAAAGTTGTTGAAGATATTATTGAAATAGAAGAAACAATTATTGAGAGTAGTGAAATGAGTCAAACAGATATTATCGCTGAGGTAGTGAGAGTAGAAGATGTAGAAGTCGAAGAGGTTGAAGAAGATATTGAAGTGCCTTTTGCAGTGATTGAAAACATTCCTGTATTTCCAGGTTGTGAAAACAAGACAAAAACGGAGCAAAAAGCATGTTTCGAAAACGCTATGAAATCTCATGTTAGAAAAAATTTCAGATATCCAGATGATGCTATTGAGAATGGAATCTACGGTAAGGTGTTTGTGTTATTCGTAATAGATAAAACGGGACATGTAGCAAGAATTAAGAGTAGAGGTCCAGATAAAGTATTAGAAACAGAAGCTGAACGTATTATTGGCTTGTTACCAAAAATGACACCAGGTAAACAACGAGGAAGGCCAGTAACAGTTCCTTATAGTATTCCAATTAATTTTGTGCTCGAAAATTAAAACCTTTCTTTTTTAATGAACAAGTGGTTTAAAAATCTTTGTAAATCGTTTAGGTAGCTCACTTTTTAAATGCAACTCTTTTTGTGTAAAAGGATGTGTAAATTGTAAAGCATAGGCATGTAAATACAAGCCTTTACCATTTAAAATGAGATGATCTATACCATAGACTTTGTCTCCCAAAATGGGATTTCCAATATGTGATAGGTGTTTGCGTAATTGGTGTCGTCGTCCTGTTTGAGGTTCTAATTGTAAAAGATTGAGTGTGCCAAACCGTTTGGAAGGTACGGTTTCGCTACGCGTGTAATGAGATTGTGATGGTTTGTCATCAATATCTAATGTAATGTCTCCACTAGGGTTCATCTCTCCAATAGTAATAGCGTAGTAGGTTTTATTAATAGCTTTATGTTCAAATAATTTATTTAAAGCACGAATACTGCTGCTTGTTTTGCCAACTAATAAAACACCTGTGGTTTCAAAATCTAATCGATGTACAGGTTGAGGTTTAGTGGCATCAGGAAGTGTGCTTTTTTTGAGGTTTCTTACCAACGCATTTGTAATCGTTTTAAAACTATTACCACTCACCAAAATCCCTGCTGGTTTATGAATGACTGCTAAGTAGTCATCTTCAAATAATACATCGAGCTGAAGTATTAGTTTTTTATTAGAACGCTCTTCGTCTAACAGCGTTAGTGTTATGGATTCTCCACCATGAATAAAAGTTGCAGAGGTTGCAATAACACCATTAACGGTAACATAGTTTTTTTTAAGCACTTTTTTTAATGCAGATTTTGTTGGAGCTGCATTAAAAATTCCAACACCGTAATCTTGTAAGCGAATAGAAGCGTGGAGTTGAGGTACAATATGAGTTTCTGTTGTATAGATGGTGTTTAGGTTTCTTTTTATACAATACTAGAGTAAATAATTGGGTTTTACGCGGTCTTTACTGTAACAAATTGAATATGTATTCATCATTTAGTTTATAATATACATATTATGAAGGTAGCTTATTATTGGGTTTTATTATCATTCGTATTCGGATTAAAATCTGTCGCGCAAAATACAAGCGATTTTAAAATTATCAAGTTAATTGAAACGTCACAGTTAAAAGACCAGCAATCTTCTGGGACTTGCTGGAGTTTTGCAACGACCTCTTTTATAGAAACTGAAGCTATCAGAATTGGTAAAGACACGGTGTCACTTTCACCAATGTTCTATGTGACTCCAACATACCTCGCTAAAGCATCTAAATATATTGAAAGTAAAGGAGATAGTTATTTTGATTCAGGTGATTTGACCTTTAGTGTTTTAGACGCTTATCAAAAATATGGAGCAGTACCTGAAACTGTGTACAATGGAATCATCGACCAAGATTGGCAACACGACCATTTAGAAATGGATAATTTATTGTCAACAATGGTTGAATCTGTTGGTGCCTCTGGATATGGACGAATTAAACCAAATAGTTGGAAAGCAGCAATAGAAGGTGTTTTGGAAGCTTATTTAGGGGCGTTTCCAACGAGTTTTGAATATAACGGAACCGTTTATACGCCAAAGTTATTTGCAGATGCTTTTGTTGGGATCAACTCTCATGATTACGTAGAAATTACCAGTTATAGCCATATGGAATTTTATACTCAACCTGTTGTTCTAGACATTCCGGCAAATTGGGATGACAACAAATACTTGAATTTGCCAATTCAAGATTTTGAAAGCGTCATTAATTATGCCTTGAAAAACAATTATAGTTTAGCTTGGGATGGGGATGCAACTGAAGACGGATTTGATTTTGAAAAAGGAATTCTGAAATTATCTCATACTGATGAAAACAATCCTATTACTCAAAGTCTAAGACAATCTACTTTTGAAGATCATTCCACAACTGATGATCACAACATGCACATTATTGGTATTGCTGAAGATAAAACTGGAAAGCTTTTTTACA
>CAJQOA010000067.1 GCA_905479815.1 uncultured Psychroserpens sp. | reverse complement strand
GACAGTGTGGATGACTTCGTGCCAGATAATATTGATGCATCTGGAGGTTCTGGAGGAGGTTCTGGAGAGGGTGCAGATGTAACTTATAATGGTAGTGTTAAATCAATAATGCAAAGTAGTTGTGTAGGTTGTCACTCAAGTCCACCTGTTAATGGAGCTCCTTTTGCTTTGGTGAATTTCAATCAAGTAAGCCAAAGAGCTAGTAGTATTCTAAGTGTTATGGATAAACAGAGCGGGACTGCTAATGCTATGCCTCCATCTGGACGATTGCCTCAATCTACTATTAATATAATTGAACAATGGATAGCTAATGGAAAGCCTGAAAATTAAATAAAACAAATATTATGAAAAAAATGAAACACACACTTAGTCTTGTCTTGATAATAGTTTCTTCTATTGCTTTACAGGCTCAAAACAAGTATATAGATAAAAAAGGCACGTTGACTTTTGAAGCTTCTGAAGAACTTTTCGAGCCTGTAAAAGCAACTAATGAATCTGTTACTACAATATTAAATACTGAAACAAATGAAATTGCTTCTCTAGCACTTATTAAAGGTTTTCGATTTAAAAACTCTTTAATGGAAGAGCATTTTAATGAAAATTATATTGAGTCAGAAACGTATCCAAAAGCAATCTTTAAAGGTAAATTATTGGACTTTAGCTTTTCTAATCTAATGGAAAATCAGATAGAAGTAGTCGTTGATGGAACAATAGAGTTGCATGGTAAAGAAAAGCAAATTAAAACAACTCTTAAAATTAATAAGTTAGATGATTTAATCATTCTTAAGGGTTCATTTACAGTAACGCCTTCTGATTTTGATATTGATATTCCAAAAGTTGTAGAAAATAAAATAGCCAAAAATATAATTGTGTATTTAGACTTTAAACTTGCTCAAAAATGAAAAAAAAATTCAAAATAATTATAGCGCTATTTGCCTTTCTCTTACTAACTGCTGGGTTCGTTTATAATTATGTGTTTAATGCCAAACACAGAGATATAGCAAGCGAAGAGGCAACAATATCATTATCTGCAGATGAGCTTTATTTGAATTTCGAAACTAATGAGGCATCAGCAACAGTTAGTTATTTAGATAAAGTATTAGAAACTAAAGGAGAAATATCTTCAGTTGAAGACACTGATGTCGTCTTAAATAATCGCATACAAGTAAGCTTCAACTCTCAACATAATTCATCACTTAAAAAAGGAGATTTTCTTACAATTAAAGGAAGATGTTTAGGTTATGACGAACTTTTAGAAGTTGTAAAAATTGATCAAGCAACCATAATTAAATAGCTATTAAAATGAAATATATATATCTGTTAATTTTCTTAATACCAACATTGGTTTTTTCTCAAGATGATTTATTGTCAGAGATAGACAGTGAAACACCAGAAGATTTTAAAGGCGCAGCTTTCAAAGGTTTAAAAATCGTAAACTTTGAATCTACCAAAATGGTATCTAAAGACGAAATGTACTTTGTAGTATCGCATAGATTTGGATCCATAGAAACAGGATTCAAAGATTTTTTTGGACTTGATCAAGCAGTCACTAGATTGAATCTTATTTATGGTGTTTCTGACGCTGTTAATATAGGTGTCTCAAGAAGTTCATTTCGAAAAATTTATGAATCTTCCTTAAAGATTAGATTGCTACGTGAAAAAAAAGGAGGTTTTCCTTTTACAGTGGTAAGTTCAAGTAATATTCTAATTAATACATCCTTGGATAAGGATTTATTGCCTGGCTTAAAATTTAAAAATAGACTAGGGTATACAACACAATTGTTGATCTCAAAAAAGTTTAATAAGAATTTTTCCTTACAGCTTATGCCTACTTTTTTTCATGACAATTACGTAGATATTAATGAGCAAGATAATTCTCAATATGTCTTTGGTATAGGAGGAAGACATAAGTTGACAAAACGTTGGTCAGTCAATTTTGATTACGGTTTACATTTAAATAGAGCAGATAATTCACCTTTTAAAAATCCTTTCTCAATAGGTTTTGATTTAGAAACAGGTGGTCATGTTTTTCAACTTCATTTTACAAATGCACAACCTATGAATACCAATGGGTTTTTAGGTCAAGGTACAGGAGATTGGGGAAGTGGTGATATTTTCTTTGGATTTAACCTTTCAAGAGTTTTCTAAAATTAAAACGAAAAATGATGACACACACTGCAAGAATAGAAGTTCAAAACCTCTTTTGTCAAGGTTGCTTAGTTTGTATTAAAAACAAGTTGCAAAGCATTGAAGAGGTCAACAATATTAGTTTGTATCCTAAAAATTCACTTGTAATATTCAATTATATGAGAGCTACCAAACTTTCTGAAGTTTTGAATGTTTTATCTGAAATTGGATACCCTGAAAAAGGTGAACGTGAAAGTAAATTACAGTTTTCTAAAAGCATCTGTAGTTGTTGAAAATGCGATGTCTTTTAAACTCAATTTTAAAACATAAGGGAAGGATACCTCTTCGGAGGATCTTTTCCTAATAATGAATTCATTTTAGATAAATAATAAAGCGTATTGCCTTTAAAGTTAAATGTTCTCCCTCACAAAGAATTAGAAGTTATGATGCATTATCAAATGCGTCTTGTATATAATTAGTATTAAAAAAAAACGTAATGAAAAAATTAAAAATTAAAAAATTAGTAATGAAGCATGTTCTACTTATCATCTTTGGACTATTCATGTTAGGTTGTAGCTCAGATGATTATAATAACGCAAATCCAGATCCAGATCCTGAAGTGTTTAATTCAGTTAGACTTAGTAATAATGTCACTTTTGGAAATGTCCTTACAAATGCTGATGGATTCACACTATACTTTTTTGCTCCAGATGCTAAAGGTGACGCAAATTGTCTTGGTGGCTGTGCAGATGTCTGGCCAGCGTTCTTTGCTGAGAATCTTACTCTTGACAACGGTTTAAACGAGTCAGATTTTGGTGTCATAACCAGAACAGATGGTCAAAGTCAAACGACCTACAAGGGCTGGCCACTTTATAGTTTTTCTAATGACACTGAATCTGGACAAATAAACGGAGATGGTTCTGGAGGTGTATGGTTTGTTGGTAAGCCTGATTATACAGTAATGTTAGTGCGTTCTCAATTACTAGGTAGAGATTCTAATGGTAATGAGACTAATTTAAATAGTTCATTTGAGCCAGGAGATGAAGATACATTTTACATTACAGACGACAGAGGAAATACGCTTTATCATTTTTCTAATGATGACAATGCAAACAATACATTTACCGCTCCAGATTTTTCAAACAACGGTTCATGGCCAATCTTTCATGCTGAACTTCAAAGTGTTCCTAGTTCTTTAAATGTTAGTGGTTTTGGAGAGATTAATGTATTTGGAGAATCACAAATGACCTATAAAGGATGGCCTTTATATAACTTTGGAGGCGATGATAGTAGAGGTGATAATTTTGGAGTTGGATTTCCAGTTGCTGGTGTATGGCCTATTTTAAATCTCGATACAGAGTTAGCTCCTGAGGCAGTAAATTCAAATATAGTATTTGAGATTACTAATGTTGGAGCATCTGCATATGTGTTTGATTTTACTACTTTAGAAAATCCAGAATTAGAATTAGTTAGAGGTAATACTTATGAATTTAATGTTAATAGTCCTGGTCATCCATTTTTTATAAAATCTATTGAGAGTACAGGAACTGATAACGCTTTTAACGATGGTGTAACTAATAATGGGA
>CAJQOA010000066.1 GCA_905479815.1 uncultured Psychroserpens sp. | reverse complement strand
AAAAGCTTCTGGCATAATCTCAGTCAAAACATCTTCTGTTACTGTATAGATATCATCTTTGATCTTATCTATTTCAACGTAGATATCTTCTCTTGCATCAATATCTTCTGTTGTTGCAGCATCTTTCATTAATTGATCGATGTTGTCTTGAAGTGGTTTGCGAGCTTCAGCAATTTTTGCTTTGAATTCTGCTGTTTTTGCTCTTAATCCATCATGAGATAATTGCTCAAGTGCACTTTCAAATGCTTTTACTTGTTCTACAATAGGAGAGAGTGCCTTAACATCTTGTTTAGACTTATCTCCTACAAATACTTTTAATACTGAATTTAAAAAACTCATTGGTGTTTATTTATATAGTTTGAAACGTTGTGAACAACGTTTTATCTGTAATACTTTAAGAGCATCAAAGATATGATTTGTGTTAGTTATACTGAAAAATTTGGGCACAAAAAAAGCCTCAAAATGAGACTTTTTAACTTTTATTTTGCAATTAATGTAATTTGATCTACAAATTACTTTAATATTCATCTTCGTTCCAGAGATAATCCTCGTCTGTTGGATAATCAGACCAGATTTCCTCGATGGAATCGTAAGAGTCGCCTTCGTCTTCTATCGCTTGTAGATTTTCAACAACTTCCAAAGGAGCTCCTGTTCTAATAGCGTAGTCAATTAATTCGTCTTTAGTTGCTGGCCAAGGCGCATCACTTAAATACGATGCTAATTCTAATGTCCAATACATGTGTTATGCGGTTTAAATTTCTGCAAAAATAAAATTATAGTTCAGAAAGTCAAGAAAAAAGTGAATTAATTAAATAAAAATTTTAAAGAACTTATGTTTTAAATGCTTTTGGGCCTATTAGAACTATAACTTATGTTCGCAAAGTGTTATGTTATGATTCCTTCTTCGGAATCCATTTTACTTCGTCGGCTTGTAAGTCATAAGACAACTTTCGTGCCAATACAAATAGATAGTCAGAAAGTCGGTTGAGGTACTTTAAACTTTCGGGTTGAAAAGGTTCTAAATCATTTAAAGCACTTGCTAAACGTTCGGCTCTTCTGCATACACAGCGTGCTATGTGACAGAATGACACAGTTTGATGTCCTCCAGGTAAAACGAAGTGCGTCATTTGAGGTAACGACTCGTTCATGGTATCCATTTCTTTTTCTAATTGTTCAATATCTTCTTCGGAAATTTTAGGGATATTCAATCTGTCTTTTCCATTTTTAAGTGTTGCTTTTTCGGGATCTGTTGCCAAAATAGCACCAACGGTAAATAATCGATCTTGAATATCAATTAATATATCTTTATAATGGTTATTTATCTCTTGATCTCTAATTAGCCCTAAATGGGAATTGAGTTCATCAACAGTTCCGTAGCTATCAATTCTAATATGGTGCTTTGGGACTCTTGTGCCACCAAATAAAGCGGTTGTGCCTTTGTCTCCTGTTTTTGTATATATCTTCATTTTGAATTTTTCAATGTTGTGGAATCAAAGTTACGGGTTTTTGAAACCAATTGTTGTATAGATGTAATTACAAATATTAAGAATATTTATGACATCTTAAACGATTTGAATTTAACAATAATGCCTGAAAACACGATTATTAAAAGTGTTGCGAGTATGCTACTAACTATTATAAAGTTGCTATTTGTGTTTGATTCAATTTCTGTTACGAATGATTTAAAAACAAAGAATAGGCACACTAACAATAAAAATAGCACAGTATATGTGAGCCATTTATTTGATTTTGGTGTTACAAAGAGATTAATGCCTAAAAATAGAGAAACACATACTGATATAACTAATTCAAAAAGGCTTCCTGGATTATGACTTGCTGATCCAATTATAAAAAATGAAATTGGAGAGCTTATTGCAAAAATAAAAAAGAGCACAACTAAAAGTATTCTACTTAGGTTATAAATTAACCATTTGATTTTTGTCATTGTAGCTGTTTATAAAATGAAGACTGCGAACTAATTTAAAGTATCACTCTCAACTAAACCATCACGTAATCTAATAACACGACGTGCATGTGCAGCAATCTCTTCTTCATGCGTTACCATGATTACTGTATTTCCTGCTTTATGAATCTCATCAAAAAGACCCATAATTTCATGACCTGTTTTAGAATCTAAGTTTCCGGTTGGCTCATCTGCCAAAATAATAGATGGCTTATTTACCAAAGCACGACCTACAGCTACACGTTGACGTTGTCCACCAGAGAGTTGGTTTGGTCTGTGATCCATACGATCTGCAAGTCCAACTTCTGTCAAGACTTCTTCGGCACGTTTAGTACGATCAGCTTTTGATTTTCCTGCATAAACCATTGGCAAAGCCACGTTGTCTAGTGCAGTTGTTCTTGGTAATAAGTTGAAGGTTTGGAAAACGAAGCCTATTTCGGTGTTTCTAATTTCAGCTAAATCATCATCACTCATTTGGCTCACATCTTTACCGTTGAGGACATAAGATCCTGCGGTTGGTGTGTCTAGACAACCTAGAAGGTTCATGAGCGTTGATTTACCAGAACCCGAAGGTCCCATGATAGCTACATAATCACCAAGTTTAATATCTAAATTGATGCCTTTTAAAACGTGTACGGTTTCTTGACCTAATTGGAAATCACGAATGATATCTCTAATTTCAATAACATTACTCATAATGAGAATCGACTTTTAATTGATGTTTCTGCAAGATACAGATTTCAATTAGTTTGACGCTTGTAGTTCTATTTTGTTACGAAATTCTTAACTACTTTTTTTGCATGTGCATGGTAAGTTGCATACACTTGTATAGATGAGCCATGGAATTATTAGATTTATCCCAGTCTTTTTTATGCCATTTTTTTCCAATATTTACTTTAGTTTTCTTTGGAAGAGGTAGTAAATTGACAATAAAATACCATTTTGCATGTCCTAAAACACCTCTCTTCTCAAGGATGTTAAAATTAGAATCTAATTTTCTAAGTGTCTTCCTATTGAAAGGCCATTCCCAAGCTGCATCAGATTGAAAGGGTCTATAGAGTTTTCTTATTAGCCAAATTGGTCGACTTGTTTCTAAAGGATCATAACTTATGATACGTCCTTTTGGTGCCAGTTTTTCATTAAGTTTTGAAATGAGTAAATCTACATTTTCAAAATGGTGTAAAACACCATAGGCATATATAATGTCAAAATCTTTTTCTTTAAAATCTTCAGATAAAAAATCTTTGATAACACCTTTTGCATTAGGTAAATGTTCAAGTTTCTTGTTCAACCTTGCAATTCCAGATTCACTTAAATCTAAACCTATATATTGTTTGCTGTTTTCGGCTAAAAATAAAGAATGATAGTTTCCCGCAAAACAACCAAGATCTAAAACTTTCTTGTCTTTTAGTTCTCCAAACCATGATTTATGTAAGTCATAAGAACCTTGAAGAATGTTGAGTTCTCTACGAATACCTTTTAAAGTCTTTTCTCTAATGTTAGACCATATTTTGGTAGGGAGATTTTTCTTTTTAGTATTGTAGAATTCAGCTTGTTTCTTGTTGACTTCTAGGGTTTTATTTAAATCTGAATCGCTCATGCTTGATATTATTGGGCTAATATATGTTTTATAATTGCAATTTAAAATTTTCTTTGGCTTGTTCTTTTCTAAAGAATATAAATCCCCAAAAAAATGTATCTATTGTTACTGTAACTTTTGAGTGCAATTTAATTTGTTCCCAAGCTTCTAGCATATCTTTTGACCAATAAATATCGTCAAAAATGAATACCGAGTCGTTATGAGCTTTGTCAACTAACATGTTAAAATAGTTGAGTGTTGCTTCCTTGTTATGGTTACCGTCAAAAAATATAAGGTCGTATGATTTTTCTTTTAACTTCGGAAGGTTAGTCTCAAACTCACCTGTTTTTATAGTTACATTTTTAATATGCGCTTTAGAAAGTTGCTGTGATGTAAATTTGGAACTATTTGGACAACCTTCAAGGGATATGATGTTGTTTTTAGAATGACCTAAGGCAATTGCTTGCGTTGCTATACCCAAAGATGTGCCTAATTCTAAACTATGTTTTGGTTTAAAATAGTTGACTACGCGATATAAAAGTTGAGCGCGTTTTAAAGGTGTGCCTGAGTTTTTTGCAATAGCGTTAATGTGTCGTTCGCTTGACTTGAAGACTCTAGAACCAGAACCAAAATCAGTTATTGTAATTGGTGTTTTGTTTTTTAAAAGTAATGCTCTGTAACTTTTAAGTTTTAAATAATCAGGATAATTAGTTTTGTCATAAAAGCATTTGGTAACTAAGTCATATACAAAAGGAGAATGCACACCATGTTGGTTGGTGGATTTGAATAAGAATTTTATGTATTGAATGATTTGAAACACCTCTAAGCCTTATGATTTTTATTTTTTAATCAACTTAACGAAAAAAAACACACCATTTCTATAATCCAAGTTTGTCTGCTAATTCAAACCATCTCATTTCTTTGGTCTCAATATCATCAATGATTTTTTTAAGACTTTGTGATAATTCGGTGATTTTGTCTTGAGATAAACTCGCATCTAAGAATTTTTCTTCAAGTGCTTTTTTATCTAATTCTAGTGATCGTATTTTGCTTTCTAAGTTTTTGTATTCTTTCTGTTCGTTGTACGTTAATTTATCTGCTTTGTTCTGGTCTTGTTGATTTTCCGAAGATACAGCAGTTGTGATTTCTACTTTTTCTTTAGGAGGCGTAGACGCTTCATATTCTCGATAATCTGTATAGTTTCCAGGGAAATCTTGAACTTCGCCTTCGCCTTTAAAAACAAAGAGGTGATCTACAATCTTATCCATAAAATACCTATCGTGAGACACAACAAGTAAGCAGCCAGGGAAATCAAGTAAGAAATCCTCTAGTATATTTAAAGTGACAATATCTAAATCATTGGTAGGCTCATCAAGAATCAAGAAATTAGGATTCTGAATTAAGACAGTACATAAATAGAGTCTTTTTTGTTCGCCACCACTCAATTTTTCTACAAAGTCGTGTTGTTTTTTTCCATCGAAAAGAAAACGCTCTAAAAGTTGTTTTGCGCTAATTTGGCGACCTTTAGTTAAAGGTATAAATTCTCCAAATTCTTTAATAACATCAATGACTTTTTGACCTTGTTTAACGTGAATACCACCTTGAGTGTAATACCCGAATTTTACGGTTTCTCCAATTATGATTTTACCAGCATCTGGTGCTAAATTATCGGTAAGCATATTTAGGAATGTGGATTTTCCTGTTCCATTTTTTCCAATAATACCTATGCGTTCACCACGTTTAAATGTATATTCAAAATCATCCAGAATTACCAAATCATCAAATGATTTTGATACTTTGTGAAACTCTACAATCTTACTTCCTAGACGTGCCATGTTGATTTCTAATTCAATCTTATGGTCGTTTCTGCGTTGGTGAGCACGTTTCTTAATATCAGTAAAATCATCAATACGTGATTTTGATTTTGTAGTTCTCGCTTTTGGTTGACGACGCATCCATTCTAACTCTTTTTTGAAGAGTTGCTTGGCTTTTCCAGTTTCAACTTGTTCTTGAGCGATTCTTGTTTCTTTATTTTCTAAATAGTAACTGTAATTTCCTTTATAGGTGTACATTTTGCCATGATCCAATTCAATGATTTCGTTGCAAACACGCTCTAAAAAGTAGCGATCGTGTGTTACCATAAATAATGTAAACTGAGCTTTTGCAAAATATTGCTCTAACCATTCTATCATTTCTAAATCAAGATGATTGGTTGGCTCATCGAGTACTAATAAATCTGGATTACTGATTAGTGCTTGTGCTAAAGCGAGACGTTTTATTTGTCCGCCAGACATCGTGCTAATTTTTTGGTCTAGATTATTGAGATTAAGTTTTGATAATATTTGCTTAAACTGAAGTTCAAATTCCCATGCATTATGGATTTCCATTTGCTCGAAAGCTTTTTGATACGCTTCTGCGTCTTCAGGGTTTTGTAATGCTTTCTCGTAGTTTTCTATTATTTTTAGCTGAGGAGATTCAGAGTTAAAGATCGTATCATTAATTGTTAATTTTGGATCAAATTGTGGGTCTTGTGATAAAAATGAGATTCGTAACCCGTTTCGCATCACAATTTGCCCATTATCTGGTGTGTCTGCACCAGAAAGAATATTCAAGATTGAGGTTTTGCCACTTCCGTTTTTAGCTACAAAAGCTATTTTGTCATCTTTATGGATACTAAATGAGAGATCAGAGAAGAGCTCTAATTCGCCATAAGATTTTGATATGTTTTCAACTGTTAAGTAGTTCAATGCTATATTTTTTACAAAGAAAGCGATATTACTCAAAAAAACGAGTAATAGTTTTGATATTAATAGTGATAAGCTATATTTGTGAAGCAACAAGCAACGTTATAATGAATAGACTATTATTGCTTACAGGATTGTTAATGTGTATGTTAACTACATCTTGTATCCCACATAAAGATATTGTTTATCTTCAAAATAAAAACACTAATACCGATTCTACTCAGGTAATGGTAGAACAGCAAAAACCGTATCGTGTTCAAATCAATGATATTTTGAATATTCGTATCAAGGTTTTAGATCAAGAAAATGCAGTTATTTTTAACCCTGTAGGAGAAGTGAATTTAAATGCAAGTGGAGCTGAACGTGCTTATTTTGACGGGTTTACAGTAGATGTCCACGGTAATATAAGAGTTCCTACACTTGGAGAGCTTAATGTTTTGGGGTTTTCTACAAAAGAAATTCAAGAGCAAATAGAGCAACATTTATTAACCAACCAGTTTAAAGAAACTGCAAATATTTTTGTAACCGTAAAATTAGCAGGCCTAAGATATACCACTAGTGGAGAAATTGGATCTCCAGGAAC
>CAJQOA010000065.1 GCA_905479815.1 uncultured Psychroserpens sp. | reverse complement strand
CAACGGCATATGTATGGTTTGTAGATCCATCAAGTCTTTATACTGTCGTTTTAAACAAACCTTTATTATGGGTAATGATTTTGTTTTTCTACAGTGTATTCTCAGTATATCCTCAAGAATTAATTTATAGAACGTTCTTTTTTCAACGATACAAATCATTATTCAAAAACGAAATGCTTTTCATTTTTATAAATGCAGCATTATTTTCTTTGGCTCATATTTTCTTCAGAAATGGGCTTGTGATGATCATGACGTTCTTTGGAGGAATTCTATTTGGTTTAACATTTAGAAAAACAAAATCCACATTATTAGTTACCATAGAACACGCTATTTATGGTTGTTGGTTATTTACTGTTGGAATGGGTGAGATGCTCGGTTTTCCGTCTTAGATATTTCCGAATAAAAAATGTAAAAGCAACCATTTCAGGTTTATTTACGTCTATTAAAGTATAAACCATTACTTAATATCCTTAATTAAATGAAAAAAATAGTATTAACCTTTAGTATTCTATTAGTGTTAGTGTCTTGTGGTAGTATTGAGAAACATAACTTGCAAATCACAAAATTGCATCCTGTTGAGGATATACACGACGATATAGATAAAGTATATAAGCAACTGCAACGTCATCATCCACGTTTATATCAGTATACATCTAAAGAAACTTTAGATTTTAAATTTGATAGCCTAAAAAAAGCCATTAATGAACCAATGGATAGTCGTACGTTCTATAAACAACTTGCTATGATTACTAAGTATGTTGGTCAAGGTCATATGTCTATGTCTCCACCAAGTCTTAAGTTAACTAAAGAAGAACGAAATAAGCGTCTAGAAACACGTTTTGATATCAGCTATATAAATCTAGAGTATTTAAATGATAAGCTTTTTATTACTGATGCTGTAGGTAAGGATTCTGTTTTAATTAATGCAGAAATTTTAAAAATTGAAAACGAAACACCTCAAGACTTAATTGCAACATATAAGCGCTTAATTGCTTCAGACGGTTACAATACAACATTTCATAATCGTGTTGCTGGGAATCGTTTTTTTGGTTATTATGTTAATGATAAAGGACGTTTTGATAGCATTTCAATGACATTGCGACATGCAGATTCTACCTTTATTAAAAGATATAAAAGAAGACCATTGAGAGATAGTCTTCAGGTAAAGAGGGATTCTATTAAAAGAGATTCAATTAAACTCCTCAATAAGACGAAACCGAAACTCACAAAAGCAGAAAAGAAAGCTAAAAAACTAGAAGGAAAAGCGAAACGAAAGTACAATAGCAAATATGGTTTTGTGCCAACGCCACATATGCCAGAGGTTAAAAACTATAATAGAAATTTGAACTTTGTTGGTAAAGATAGTACTGTTGCTATTATTAAGATAAAAGGATTTCAAGAAGGTGATTATGAAGATTTTTATGATGATACTTTTACAATCTTAGACTCATTAAAAACTGAAACATTAATTATTGATTTAAGAAATAATTTTGGAGGACGTTTAAATGAAATAGACTATTTCTATTCTTATCTCACAGATGAGAACTATACATTTCTAAACAAAAGTGAGGTTAATGGTAGGTTTCCAATTTTGAAAAGTTTAATGAGTAATTCTAATCCTCTAATCACTAAAGTTTTGGCTGGTATATTATCACCTGGTTTAGCTACAGCAGATTTGCTTAGTGTGAGTAAAAAAGATGGGCAATTGTACCGAAGGTTTAAACCCGCTAAAGAACGAAAATCTAAGCCATTAAATTTTAAAGGAAAAATTTATGTTTTAATTAATGGAAACTCATTCTCTGCATCATCTGTATTATCAACACAGTTAAAAGGAAGTAAGCGCGCTATTTTTGTTGGTGAAGAAACTGGAGGTGCTTATAATGGAACAGTAGCTGGATTATTTAAAATTTATGAATTGCCAAATACCAAGGTGAAAGCAAGAATTGGTTTGGCACATATAGATTCTAAATATAAAACAGATACCGATGGTTATGGCGTAAAACCTGATGTTGAGATCATACCAACGTACCAAGACCGACTTGATAATATCGATCCAGAATTAGAATGGATTTTAAAAGATATTGAAACAAAAAAGTAAAACTATTTTATGACTAATTATAGGTTTTAAAAATTCGTGAATCTTTAATCTAAATCGTATTTTTGTATTTCAATTCTCATGAAGATGAGACTATTTTATTAAAAAAGATAAACATTTTCTTATGAAATCATATGATGTAGCAATAATAGGTTCTGGACCTGGTGGATATGTAGCAGCAATTCGTTGTGCACAGTTAGGTATGAAAACCGCAATCATTGAAAAATATTCTGTGTTAGGAGGAACTTGCTTAAATGTAGGTTGTATACCAAGTAAAGCATTGTTAGCCTCTTCACATCATTATGAAGAAGCAACAAAACATTTTGAAGATCACGGTATTGAAATCCCTGGTGAAATCAAAGTCAATCTAGAAAAAATGATTGGTCGAAAGCAAACAGTTGTAGACCAAACTACTGGAGGAATTGATTTCTTAATGAAGAAAAATAAGATTGATGTTTTTGAAGGTCTTGGGAGTTTCAAAGATGCCACTCATATTGTAATTAATGGTAAAGATGCTCAAGAAATTGAAGCTAAAAATATCATTATAGCAACAGGATCTAAACCATCAAACTTACCTTTTATCACTTTAGATAAAGAACGTGTTATTACATCTACAGAGGCTTTAAAACTTAAAGAAATCCCTAAGCACATGATTGTGATTGGTGGAGGTGTTATTGGTTTAGAGTTAGGACAAGTTTACAGACGTTTAGGAGCCGAAGTTACTGTTATTGAATATATGGATAGAATACTTCCAACTATGGATGCGGGACTGTCTAAAGAGTTAAATAAAGTCTTCAAGAAGGCTAAGTTTAAAATGATGATGTCTCACAAAGTACAATCTGTAGAGCGTAATGGTGATGAGGTTATCGTAAAAGCTGAAAATAAAAAAGGTGAAGTTGTAGAGTTTAAAGGTGATTACTGTTTAGTATCTGTAGGTAGAAAACCATATACTGATGGTTTAAATGCTGAAGCTGCTGGTGTTAAATTAACAGACAGAGGTCAAGTTGAAGTTAACAACCATTTACAAACCAATGTTAAAAACATATACGCTATTGGTGATGTTGTAAAAGGTGCCATGTTAGCTCATAAAGCTGAAGAAGAAGGTGTTTTTGTTGCTGAAACGTTAGCAGGACAGAAACCTCATATCGATTATAACTTAATTCCTGGCGTTGTTTACACATGGCCAGAAGTTGCTGCTGTTGGAAAAACAGAAGAAGAATTAAAAGAAGCAGGAGTAGAGTATAAAGCTGGACAGTTTCCGTTTAGAGCATTAGGTCGTGCTAGAGCAGGAGGAGATTTGGACGGATTTGTAAAAATCTTAGCTGATAAAAAAACAGACGAAGTTTTAGGAGTACATATGATTGGTGCACGTTGTGCCGATTTGATTGCTGAAGCTGTTGTAGCAATGGAATACAGAGCATCTGCCGAAGATATTTCTCGTATGTCTCATGCACATCCAACATTTGCAGAAGCGATTAAAGAAGCAGCTCTAGCAGCTACAGATGCTGGACCATTACATATTTAATAAATCCCTGCGATCGCAGGAATTTCATATTTTAAAAAGCGAACTCATGAGTTCGCTTTTTTTATTTATACGCTTTAGTCTGTAACAATTTAATACCTTTAATGTCAAATAGTTATTACAGCTATATTGTAACTTTATTGTAAGTCGCTCGTTATAATTGTATATCATCCATTTAGTAATCATTTAAATTTATTTGACATGCTTAAAAAAATCACATTGCTCTGCCTTTTATTGTCTGTTTCAATTTACGGACAAGAGAAATCTCAAGATGTTACTAGTTTTACAAAAGAGTTAGACCAAAAAATCCCGATTTTACTGCAAGACTTTATGGTACCAGGTACTGCAATTGCTATTATTGAAGATGGTGAACTGGTACTGCAAAAGGCCTATGGTTTTTCAGATGTTACTAAAGGAGAGAAAGTGACTACTCAAACTGGATTTAATATTGGTTCTATATCCAAAACAATTGCAGCTTGGGGAATTATGAAATTGGTTGAAGACGGTAAAATTGACCTCGATGCACCTGCCGAAACATATCTAACACGTTGGAAGTTGCCAGAATCAGAATTTGATTCTAAAAAAGTGACAGTAAGACGCTTGTTAAGTCATACCGCAGGATTATCACTTCATGGTTATCCTGGTTGGACAAAAAATGATCGTTTGTCTACAATAGAAGAATCTTTAGATGGACGTAACAATGGACCAGGAAGCGTTGAAATGATTATGGAACCTGGAACACAATGGAAATACTCTGGAGGAGGATACACCATCTTACAATTGATCGTTGAAGAAGTTACTGGGCAAAAATTTGAAGATTACATACAAGCAGCAGTTTTAAACCCTTTAGGAATGAAAAGCAGTAGCTATACAATTGATAAAATGATACTCGATAATTCATCTTTTGAGCATGATAATTTTGGAGAGCAGATAGATTTCGAATTGTTTACAGCGCAAGCAGCAGCAGGATTGCATACAACGATTGAAGACTTTACAAAGTTTGCTTATGCAAGTCTTTTTGCTCATAAAGACAACAAAAAATATAATCCTGTCTTAACACAGAAAACTATTGAAGAAATGCTTCAGCCTGCAGCAGCTTCAAATGGTAGTTATGGTTTAGGGTATCAAGTGCAAAACATTCCTAATTCTACATATACTTTAAAAGGTCATGGTGGAGCAAATACAGGTTGGCATGCATTTTTTAGAGTGAACCCAGAGACTAACGACGGTTTCATTATGATTACTAATGGAGGCGCTGGTCATAATATTTACAGACAAGTGTTTTGTGATTGGATTCAATGGAAAACAGGAGAATCAATGGGAGAACGATGTAATATCAAACCTTCTATTGCAGCAAAACTAAAAGGCGTTATTGATGCAGAAGGTGCTGTGAATATTGCTTCAGCATATGATGATTTGAAAACAAATAAAGCTGAGTCTTATAACTTTTCCGAAGGTATCATAAATGATTTTGGGTATTATTATATGAGACGAAAAGAGACGACTAACGCAATAGCTATTTTTAAGTTAAACGTTGATCAATTTCCAGAGTCGTCAAACGCTTATGATAGTTATGCTGAGGCATTGTTAGCAAATGGTAACAAAGAGGACGCTATTATAAATTATAAAAAATCTGTAGAGCTTAATCCAGCAAATACCAACGCCGTTGAGATTTTGAAAAACCTAAATGTGGATATCAGTAGATTACCAAAAACATATGAAGTCGACACTACAAAATTAGATGACTATATTGGGAAGTATCAATTAGCAGCAGAATTTATAGTTACTATTTCTAGAGAAGACAATACATTAAAAGCGCTGCCAACAGGGCAAAGCATGGTTATGCTTACTCCTGTGTCTGAAGATAAATTCTTTGTAGTAGAAGTAAAAGCAGATGTCTCTTTTAATAGAGATGCTAATGGCGCTATAGTAAGTATGACTTTGAACCAAAATGGAAGAGATACATTTGGTCTTAAATTGAAGGAATAGATTCAAACTTAAGTTTAGAGCATTATTATAAAAAGCGAACCTTAAATGGTTCGCTTTTTTTTGTCTAGTTGTATTTGATTTGTAACATTTTAATATCTTTAAGCACATATAGTTTGTAAATCGACCTCAACTACACCATCAACCTAATTTGCTATCAACTAAAAAAAATGATTACATTGTTTCGCCAATTTAGGCAACGCTTACTCTCCGAAAATAAATTTTCGAAATACTTTATCTACGCCAGTGGCGAAATTATCCTTGTAGTTGTTGGAATTTTAATTGCGCTATCAATTAATAATTGGAATGAAAACAGTAAGCTTCAAGCACAAGAATTAAAACTTTTAAAACAACTTAAATCTGATTTAACAGAGAATAAAAAGGAAATTATAGAATTAAGAGAACGTATCTCTATTAATAGTTCAGCTATGGATACCGTAGTTTCAAAATTCAAAAACAAAATACACGATACTAGATTTGATGTATATGCTACTTTGATACATCGTAAAAGCTATTTTAATAACGCCAACTCTGGTTATCAACTTATTGGAAATATCTCATCTACTATAATATCTAACGATAGCATTTTAAAAGGTGTTTTGCAGTTGTATGAAAAAGATTTTGTTAATATTGGCAACAGGCAAAACTTAATGAACTCAACTATAGATAACCGCGTTTACCCTTTAACTAATAAACTCTTTAAGATTAAACCTTTAAGCATTAAGTTTAATGCATTAGATGCAGCTGCATCAGATGTATACACACCACTAGATTTTGAGTCTTTATCTAATAACCACGAGTACATAAATACACTTTTGCAACTTAAAAGGATTTTTGAAGAACGATTAAATCTAAGTATGCAAACTAATAAGCGTGTAGAGGATATGATTCTTCTTTTAGAAGACGAGATTAAATTAAAGGATTAAATTCTTCAGAAATATAAAATAAATAATGGCTAAATTTTTTAGAAAAAACAGAAAAGAAGGTATGACTCAAAATAAGACAGGTAGCTATATTAAATACGCCATTGGCGAAATTGTACTTGTGGTGATAGGCATTCTTATTGCTGTAAGTATTAATAATTGGAGTGAAACCAATAAACAAAACCAGGAGCTGCAAAATATCTATGCAAACGTATTAGAGGATTTAAATATGGATGTTAATCATATAGAAACAATCATTAAAGGTTATAAGGATAGAGATTCGTTATTTAATAGAATCATGGATGGTAAAATGACCAAGTTAGACTATGAAAACTGTACGATGTGTACCAAGATTATCACAGGTTATCCTGATTTAAAAATTAATAAAGGAGGATATGATTTACTAAGTAAATACAACAATAATTCAAAATCAGGCAGTGATAGTTTGCAAATAAAAACGATGCAATTTTATACTGAGCAGTTCGTAGATTTACATGCAAATGATGGGATCATGTCAGATGATCTAAAAAGTAATTATGTAGATTGGAAAAACAAGCATACGTGGTATGCCGATTACCTCAATAATAGAGATCTAAATGGTTTTATTGATTATGCATTAAACGATCCCGATTATAAAAACAGAGTATCAAGTTTCTATTTTTTACATTACAAGGTATATCTTCCTATCCTCGAAAAATTTAATAATAAAGCTAAAGTTTTAGCCAACAATATTAAAGAAGAAATAGGTGAATAGCTTTTTGATTGCTTAGATAGAAAACTAGAGCTCTTTAATCAAATCATAAATTCTTAAACGATTACTATAGTCGTATTCGTTGACATCTCTAACAAAGCAAAACTCGCTTATTTGTTCTTTTCTTACTTTTTTAGATAACTCTTCTACTGTAAATGGTCCAAATTCTTTTGATTTTTCTATATAATAGAACTCATGATCGTAGATGAGGTTGGTTACTTTTTGCTTGTATTTTTCTTTTAGAAATTTTTGAACATCTTCTACAGAGTCTAAGTCTTCACTATAATTTGTAGTATTAATAAAAAGTGCAAATTCTTGTTTATTTTGATGATTGAGTACGAGTACATCATCATCTTTAAAATAGACTTTTACAGTGATGAGACCATCTTCAGTCTCAATAGAAAATACGTTTTGAACATCTTTAGTCCAAGAGGTTTCAATTAAATGGTCTTTTCTGGAGATTTCTAAAATGTTATCATCTTTAAACGTATATGTTGATTTTTTTTTAGAAATACCATTTACCAAAACCCAAGTTTTATTGATAAACAATGCTTCGTAATGAAGCGTATGATCAAATGGTTTTAAATTTGGGATAGCGTTGTGTAGGTATTCTTTCATTAATAAGCAGACTTTTATAAATAACGATTAATAAGGCAACGTCTAAAATACGCTTTTATTGAATCATCATCAAAATTTTTCAAGCTGCTTTAAAATTGCTTTTTTATAAGACCTGCTAATTGGTAGTGCTTGTTTATTAATTGTAATGTGTTCGTTTGTAAAGGATTGTATGAAATGTATTGAGATAATATAAGAGCGATGAATCCTCAAAAATAAGCGCTTTGGTAGTTTTGCTTCAATAGCACTAATAGTCTCTCTTGTTACTATGGTTTCGCTTTCTGTGTGTATTTTAAGGTAATCGCTATAACTCTCAATGTAAAGAATGGAGCTATAATCAATCTTAATCATTTTACGTTCTGATCTTACAAACATGAAGTTTGAAACCTCATGTACAGCAGTGTTTGCATCTGTTACATTTCCGTAGATATCAAAATAAGTATCTAATGCTTGTTTTAATCTATCAAACGAAATAGGCTTCAATAAATAATCTACAGCTTTGAGTTCAAAACCTTCTACAGCATAATCTCTATAAGCAGTTGTGAAAATGACTTTAATATGGTTATTAATAGATTTTGCAAATGAAATGCCTGAGATTTCTGGCATATTTATATCCAAAAACACGAGGTCAATTTGCTGGTTGCTTATATGATTAAAGGCCTCTAATGCATTGCTGCAACTCGCAACTACATTAATGTTTTTAATTTTAGACAAATGTGTTGCTATGATTTCTCTAGCAATAGATTCATCGTCAACGATCAAACAAGAAATAGTAGTTGTTTTATGCATTGCTAGTTGTGTTTAGTTGCAAGTCCACATTAAAAGTATCAATAGTATTGTCTATTAATAATTCATGTTTATTTGGATACAATAATTCTAGTCGCTTCTTAATATTTTCTAGTCCAATACCATGTTGAGAAGACGCGCTTTGAGAATTTGAGTTTTTTATTCGGAAATGAACCTGTTCCGAGCCTGCTGTCAATTTAATATCAATATGTAAAACACCATTTTTAATGCTACCGTGTTTGAAACTATTTTCAATAAACGGAAGCAGTAACATAGGAGCAATCATCGTATTTTTTGATTCTAACTTCACATCCATTGTTACATTTAAAGTATCATTAAAACGCATTTTTTCTAAAGCGATATAATCTTCAATATGTTCTATTTCTTCAGAAATGAGCACGAAAGGCTTTTCAGCTTGATACAATAAGTAATCTAATAAATTTGAGAGTTTTAATATCATGTCTGGTGTTTGCTCTGCTTTTTTTAGAGCCAAACCATACATGGTATTGAGCGTATTAAATAAAAAATGAGGATGAATTTGCATCTTCAAATAATTAAGCTCTTGCTCTTTTAGTTTTAATTGCGTGTCTAGTATTTTAGTTTCTAATACTTTAGTTTTTGAAGCTTGTTCTAAGTTTAGTTTTAGCAATTTAAACGCACTAACAACCACAACAACCAAGTACACTGCAGTACTTATAAAAATAATATTCTTGGTTGCAGGATTCATCTCGTCATATTCAAAATTTGAAATATAAATAAGACTAAAAAAGAGAGAAACGATTAATAAATACACCGATATGATCAACGTGTACACGCTATAAAGCACAAACAGCTTATACTTTTTGGTGATTAAATAATCTGGAATTAATTTATAAATTGATACATAAGTGGTCGCAATTGTTGTAGGCATTAAACAAAGCGAAAAGAGCAAGATGTCATCAAAACTAGAACTCTTCACTCCAAAAAAATAGGTATAGAAAAACAGCACACCAACCCAAAAGAGTAGGTGTAAGAGTATGTGTCCTATTTTTTTTAAAATGAATTGCTTTGTAAACATATATAGTGTCTCAATACAATAATACTATATTTTTTTAGGGAGTCATACGAATTAGAGACGAACAACCAATTTAGCAAGCTTTTTGACCGTAAGGTCAAATCCAGTTAAAAAATGGTTGTTGGTCGCAAAAATTAAAATGAGATTGGTTTTGTTAATAGATTTGGTGAGTAATCAAAAAACAACAGTATATGATATTTTTATCAAAAAAGCTATCACTAATCATTATAGCACTTTCCACTTTATGCTATGCACAGCAACCCGATTTTAATAAACTAGATGAGTTTTTTAATGTTCTTGATGAGAATAATAAACTCATGGGTACAATGACCATTACAAATCATAACGCTGTAGTTTATAATAAAGCCATTGGTTTTTCAGACGTAGGCACAAAAACAAAGAACACTAATGCTACTAAATTTAGAATCGGGTCTATTACCAAAGCATTTACAGCAGTAATGATCTTTCAATTAGTAGATGAAGGAAGAATTACTTTAGAGACACCTCTGTCAAAATTTTATCCAACAATCCCTCAAGCTGATAATATCAAAATAGCGAACCTATTAAATCATAGTAGTGGTTTATATAATATCACCAATGATCCAAAATTTGGTGACTGGATGCTAATGCATTCAAGTAAGAAAATGATGTTACCAAGAATTTTTAATTATGATTTAGATTTTAACCCTGGAGAACAAACAGCTTATAGTAACACCAATTATATGTTGTTAGGTTATATTATTGAGATTTTAGATAAAAGTATTTATGCACAATCTTTAGAAAGAAGAATTGTTGAAAAAATAAATTTGAGTAACACATATTATGGCGGAAAAATAAGAGCTAAAGCTAATGAGAGTCATTCGTATAGTGTTGAAAATCAAAATTGGAGTATCCAACAAGAAACCGATATGTCTAATCCAGGTGGAGCAGGAGCAATTGTTTCTACATCTAAAGATTTGACAACGTTTATGAATGCACTTTTTGATGGAAAATTAATATCAGCATCTAGCTTTGAGGCTATGAAAAAAACGAGTAATAATGAAGTTTGCCATGGTCTTTTTTATGCCAACATGAATGGTGTGGATTTATATGCAAGTGAAGGTGGTATTGATGGGTTTCAATCGATGTTAATCCATGTGCCAAAAACGAAAATCACAATTGCTTTAACTGCAAATGCTCTAGATTTTAGTAAAATGCGAATTATATTAACGGCTTTTGCCGCAAGTAATGGCCAACCTATTACGCTTCCAATATTTACAAAAATGGAACTTACCGAAGCGCAAGTGCAGTTATATGAAGGAGAGTATGCTTGTGAAGAAGTTCCTTATAAACTTATTTTTAAAGCGAATGGTACTATCTTATTAGGAGCTCCAGAACAAAGTAACCTAAAAGAGTTAACGCCAACCAAACAGCACCAATTTACATTTGATACTTTAGGTATAGTGCTAGACTTTTATCCAGAAACTGGTCTAGTAAGATTTACCAAAGCAGACGATAAACCTTTATTATTTAAAAAACTATAACTAAATTTAAAACTATGAATACATTAACAATTACATGTCAAGGATTATACACTCAAACTATAGCAGCTAATCTATTTATGGATGGAGGACCATTATTTATGTCACTCATTCTAATTTGTTTACTAGTATCCTTGTTTTTTCTATTTAGAGGATTTGTAAACGTGAAAAAATCAGTGCCTGTTGCTCATAAATCATTAAAGCTATCTTCAGATTTAAGTCTGTTAGGTTTAGTTATGGGATTCTTTGCAGCGATTCTTGGGTTGATATCGGCTTTTGACTCTTTAGAAGCTATGGGAAATGTGGATCCTTCAATTTTTGCAAGCGGACTCAAAATTTCATTATTAACAGCGACTTTTGGACTCTTCACGTTTCTAGTAGTTAGAATAGGAATTATTATTTTAAGACTGATGTTACCTTCTGAAGAAGTTTCAGAATAATTTATTAAGCGTATCTGGATGAAGAAAAAAATAATTAAATCGACTATTATAATATTTGCGACCTTATCTAGCTTGTCAATTAATGCACAAGCTAATCAAGATCAACTTCAGCAAATAGAAACAGAGATAACAGATAGTATCTATTCAAAAACCTTAGATAGTTATCGCCACTTTTGGGTAAAACTTCCCGAAAATTATAACCCAAAAAGTAATACGAAATATCCTGTAGTCTATATGTTAGATGGTTTCTCGTTACAATCAAATTTAGAGATTGTTTATGACAATTATTGGGGACATTATATGCCTCATATGATTTTGGTAGGCATATCTAATAGAACCAATAGAACACGCGATTTAACGATTTCAAAAATTGAAACGCGTCGTGGTAGTTCTATGCAAACCGACAGTGGAGGAGCAGAGGAATTTACAGCATTTATTGAAACCGATTTGATGCCTCACATTGATAAAACATTTCAAGCATCTAGCTATCGTACATTAATTGGCCACTCTTATGCTGGCTTGTTTACGATTAACACATTGATTAATCATTCACATCTTTTTACTAATTATATAGCCATCGATCCAAGTATTGAATGGGATAATCAAAAACTATTAGTTCAAGCAAAAGAAGTGTTAAAGACCAAAAACTTTGAAAACAAAGGCTTGTTTATTGCTTTGGCTACAGAGCAACTAAATATGCAAGATGCCTCTGTAACCATTGAAAATCTCATGGAAGATACTTCTGAGTTTAGCTTGTTTGCGCGTTCAATAGTTGAGTTTGCTCAATATACTTTAACTCAAAAACAGAATAATTTAAATTTTATGTGGAAAGTGTATCCTGAAGATTTACATGGCACTATTCCTTTACCAGCAATAAGAGATGGTCTTATATCATTGTTTGAATGGTACCAATTCAAATCTCCACAGACATATAATAACCCAGAGACTTCATTAGATGATTTGCGAGGTTTGTTAAATCAACAAGAAGCGATTTATAATAAAAATTTCGGATATAAAACACCTCCAATGATAGAAGAGCTCTTTAATGGCTATGGTTATATGAATTTACAAATGGGGCAACCAGAAAAATCATTTTTGTTTTTTAATATGGCTATAAAGTATTATCCTCAAAGTGCTAATGCATATGATGCTATGGCAGATTATTATATTGCTCAAAATAATACATCTAAAGCCATTGAATATGTTGAAAAGGCTTATAAGTTAAGTGGTAATGACTATCACAAAGAAAAATTATCTACTCTAAAAAAGTAATAGAACAAATAGAATATAAAGCGAACTTTATCAAGTTCGTTTTTTTTATGTCAAGTTTTTAGTAGTATCAATTATTTTATTTCATAATTTTAACATTTAAATTTAAAATAGATGTGACTCGTCATTAATTTGAGTGTCCTAATACAAACTATTAAACAAACAAAAATTTTTGCAACCCTCTAATAACATAAAGAAATTATCAGATGAAGATCTGGTAAGTGCTATTGTTAAAAATAATGATACTATGCTTTTTGAAGTATTGTATGATCGTTTTTCAACTCTGGTATATAATAAATGTTATGGGTTTGCTAAAGATGGAGATGAGGCTAAAGACTTAACTCAAGATGTGTTTTTAAAGCTTTTTGTAAAGTTAGCTAGTTTTAAAGGCAACTCTAAATTTTCAACTTGGTTATACGCATTTACCTATAACCATTGTGTGAATTATGTAACAAGAAACACTGCAAAGAAGTTTGAAAAGCAGTCTGTAGATTATGCAGATATAGAAAATATATCTGAAGACGAAGAAGATGACTCATCAGATTTTAATGATATGAGAGTTGATAAGCTTAAAAAAGCGCTCGATCTTATATCACCAGATGAGAAGATGATACTTCTATTAAAATATCAAGATAGCCTAACTATAAAGGAAATTGAAAGTGTTTTAGGAGTTGGAGAAAGTGCTGTTAAAATGAGAATTAAACGCGCTAAAGCTAAATTGTTAACTGTATATGATAATAACCTTAACTAATGGAAAATCCGTTTAGAAATATAGATCAGCCATTGAAGTCAGTTCCGCCAGAACTGAAGTCTAAAGTTATGAACGATATCGCTATCGCTAAACTTCTTATGGAGTTAGCTGAGTTATTTTCATACAACCTAGCTGATGTTATTGAAACAGTAATGAGTAAAAGGGACTAGTAATAAAATATAAATAAGCTATTAAATAATTCGTAATAAATCATGGATAAATTATCAGAATATAAAGACACTGCAATGAGTTCATTATCTAGCATGTGGCCAGATGTAATTAAAATAGGAACTAATATTGCCATAGCTATTATAATACTTATTTTAGGTTGGCTGGTTGCAAAAATTATAACTAGAATTATAAAGAAAGCTTTAAAACTTGCTAACGTTAGTAAGTTAGACGAGAAGATTAATGAGATTGAAATCGTAGAAGGGAAGCAACTCAATTTTGATACGATAAAAGTCATCACAAAACTTGTTAAGTGGATTATTTATATCGTCGTAATAATTGTGATTTCTGATATTTTAGGTCTTGAGATTTTATCAGAGAAAATAGGTGAATTTTTAAGCTACTTGCCTAAGTTGTTAGTTGCACTAATCATTTTTATGATAGGGTTACTCTTTGCAAACTTTGTAAAGAAAGGCTTAAAAGCTTTATTTGATTCTATGGATTTATCTGGAGGAAAAATGTTAAGTCAACTTGTGTTTTTCCTACTATTAATTTTTATCTCGATAACAGCTTTAAACCAAGCAGGTGTTGATACAGAAATTATCACAAGTAATTTTACAATGATATTAGGATCGTTTCTTTTAGCATTTGCATTAGCATTTGGCCTAGGAGCAAGAGAGATTGTTGGTGAATTACTAAAAACATTTTATACGAGAAAAACGTTTGAAGTTGGTAAGAAAATAGAGTTTGAAAACAAAATCTACGAAATAGAAGCTATTGAAAACATCTTTGTTGTATTAAAAGGAGATGAAGGAAAAGTTATTGTGCCAGTAAAAGATATAGTAGAAGGCCATATTAAGGTAGTGAACTAGGAATAATTCTAGGGTTATAGATTATTAATTATAATGATCTGGTTCATTCGAGGCTTTCTATAATCCCTTGTCATTAATTTGAGAAGGGATTTTGTACGAAAATATCATAGTTTACAAAACGTATATTTTATAATATATCATTTAATACAGTAGCCAATCTAATACCAGCTTTTTGAAGTTGCTCCCTTGCAACACTAAAATACTTGTAAGAATATCTACTACGTAAATTTTCACCTTGTTCTGCAGAAGCATATACGCGCTGAGTTATAACATGCGTTTCTGTAATCCAATCTAAAACAGTTCCTTTTTTTATAGCTTTAATTTCAGCTTTAGATAGATGTGCTGCATTATCGGCTAATTCAGAAAAACTCATTCCGTAAGATTCAATCATTTGTGTATCCCAAACTCTATGCATATTTGAGTCTTTATAATTCCATTGTAATTTAAAATCATTACCACCACGATCTTCCAACAAACCTAAGTGCATTGGTTGGTGTAAATCTCCAATAAGATGAATAAGTAGCTTTAAATAAAACGCTTTATCATCATCTGTAGAGTTTTCATTGGTAATGATGTCTTTACAATAGGCAATTCCTGTAGCCAAATCACCTTCTGGGTTTTTGTCAGATGCTTCGTAAGTTCCATTTAAAGGCATATTAAGATAATGCCAAGTTTTAAATTTGTTATAACGAGAATCTGCTTTAATCTCATCAGCAAATGTCGATACAAAAGCTAAAGATTCATGATTTAACAACTTTTTGAGTTGACGTTTCGTATGTCCTTTTAAATAATTATCTGCGATCGCACCAACCACACGATGCCCAGTTTGTCCCCAAACAGGAGGTGTTGTTTCTGCATTTAAGCTGAAATTGAATACCAAGAGAAATAGGAATAAAAAAGAATATTTCATTATAAGTAAGTTGAGATTTAATATGATGTTTAAAAGGGTAACGATTGAAAATTGAAGGCTTACTTCTTATTTCGTTTATTATAGTTTTTGTCACCTCTAGTTTTAGGCTTCTTATATTTCGCAGCAATTTTGAATTTGTAAGAGCCACCAAGGTTTTCCTTTTTGTTCTTGTCTTTCTTTTCATGAAAAGCAGGTCCAGGAGCATCTAAATCCCTTTGTTTAATTGGGTTGTTGTGTTCTCTAATTTGTGGTCTTTCCTCTTCAATCAGTTCTTGAGAGCGTTTTACGTCTTCTGGAAAATCAAGCAACTTAATTTTCATGTCCATGTAAGCTTCTATCTCTTCAATAGAATCTTGTTCTTTTTCCGTAGAAAAAGTAATCGAATGACCTGGCTGTTCTGCACGACCAGTTCTACCAATTCTATGCATGTAATTTTCAGAATATTTAGGGGTATCAAAATTTATCACCTGACTAATATTCTCGATATCCAATCCACGAGCCATAACGTCTGTCGCAATCAAAATTCTATTCTCACCAGTTCTAAATTGCTCAATACTACGCAATCTATAATTCTGAGTTTTATTAGAATGAATCACACACGATTGGTCAGGGAAAAGCTCATCTAAATGCAGAAACAATAAATCTGCCATACGCTTAAAAGAAACAAATATGAGTACTTTATTGAAGGTTTGAGAGTCCTGAAGTAAATGTTCTAATAGATTTACTTTCGTATAAAAATTAGTAACATCATAGCGTTCTTGTTCAATATTATCTAAAGGTGTTCCAGAAACTGCAATAGTTACTTTTTCTGGGTTTTTGAAAAAGTCTACAATTAAGTCATCAACATCTTGCGTCATAGTTGCAGAAAACATGATGTTTTGACGACGTGCTGGTAGAATATCAAAAATGTTTAGTAGTTGATGTCTAAAACCTAAATCTAGCATCACATCAACTTCATCAATCACCAATTTTTGTATCGACTTTAAATGGAGCACATGACTAACCGCCAAATCAAAAAGACGACCAGGAGTAGCTACAATAATATCTTGACCAGCAGCAACTGCTTGCTTTTGTGTGTTAATGTTAGTACCTCCATAAACACCCAATACTCTTACATTGATGTAAGCAGCTAATTTTTCTATTTCATCAACGACTTGAACGACCAGTTCTCGAGTAGGTACTAAAACTAAAACTCTAGGGTTATCTTGCTGAGAATATTTTAAATGACGTAAAATAGGTAGCATATAGGCAAAGGTCTTACCTGTACCTGTTTGAGCTATACCAACCACATCCTTTCCAGAAGACACAATATTAAATGCTTGTGTTTGAATAGGTGTTGGGTACTCAAAGCCTAAATCGCCTAATGCATTGTATAAAGGCGTATTTAAATTTAAATCTGTAAAAGTGGTTTGTTGCTCCATGGTGCAAAGATAATTTTTTACTTCGGAATAATATACTTGTCAGTGACCACATTAATTCGGAAATTTGTTTTTTATAAAAAAAGATATTGAGACAGGTTAAAATCCAACATATTTCTAATCCCGAAGCCTTTAAAAAGCAACTCCTTAATTGGAGCCAGCAATTTGATGAAGTCATTTGGTTAGATAGTAATAACTACGCTCAAAAATATTCATCTTACGACGCGGTTTTAGCGGTAGAGGCGTTTACAGTTTTTCAAACCGATTATTTTGATGCTTTCAATCAACTCAAAGAATACCAGTCTTTAACTAACGATTGGATTTTTGGTTACCTATCCTATGATTTAAAAAATGATGTAGAGCACTTATCTTCTAATAATCATGACGAATTAGGATTTTCTGATCTTTCTTTCTTTCAACCTAAAAAACTGTTTTTCCTAAAAGGACATGTGCTAGAAACGCACTATCTCAATCTTGTTGAAGATGAGTTAGAACAAGACTTGAAAAGCATAAACGATCTCAATTATGAAAAAAGAGATTACCTAGACAACAATATTAAAATAAAGCTAAGAATTCATAAAGACGAGTATTTCAATAAATTGAATGAACTATTATCTCACATTCAAAGAGGTGATATTTATGAAGCTAGTTTTTGTCAGGAGTTTTATGCAGAAAACACAACAATCAACCCTTTCGAAACCTATCAACAACTCAACGCGATTTCAAAACCACCTTTTGCAACGTTTTTAAAGCTGTATGATAAATACTTATTATCTGCTTCACCAGAACGTTACATTAAAAAAGAGGGCTTAAAAATAACATCACAGCCTATTAAAGGAACTGCTAAGCGTTCGTTAGATAAAACTGAAGATGAACAATTAATCAAATCACTTTCTGAAGATATTAAGGAACGTAGTGAAAACGTGATGATTGTAGATCTTGTAAGAAACGATCTATCTAAAACGGCAATCAAAGGCAGTGTGAACGTAGAGGAGTTGTGTAAAGTATATACATTTGATCAAGTACATCAAATGATTTCTACAGTAACATCACAAGTAAATGAATCAACTCATCCAGTTGATATTATCAAAACGACGTTCCCAATGGGAAGTATGACAGGAGCTCCAAAGATATCTGCAATGAAAATAATTGAGGAGCTAGAAGAAACAAAACGCGGACTCTACTCAGGAGCTGTAGGGTATTTTTCGCCAGACAATGATTTCGATTTTAATGTCGTCATAAGAAGTATTCTTTATAATGAAACCAATAGATACGTGTCGTATTCCGTTGGTGGAGCAATAACTGCTAAAAGTGAGCCGTTAAAAGAATACGAAGAATGTTTAGTCAAAGCCAAAGCAATGCGTGAGGTTTTGGAAGGATAATTTTTATTAATCTCACACCATCTTTTTTATTTAAGTAGTAAAAAAAAAGGTTTTATAAAAAATGAGGGTTTTTGTATCTCAAGTTGTTTTATTTATAGTTGATCTCATTAATAAAATAAAAAACATGAAAAGTAACCTCAAATTTTTCCTACTCGCACCTTTCTTTATGGCCATTTTATGTGAAAGCGTAGATGATACATGTGGCGTAGAGTCTCCAGAAGCTTATGTTGTAAACGTTGAAAATATTGCAGAATCTTATGCAGTAGATGAAACAATTTTTATTAATTCTCAAATATCTTCTCAGTTAGTAAATACGTGTACCCCTGGAACTGAACCAGAATTAATTGTTGATAATACTATTTTTATTGATGGTGTATTTGTGTTAAAATTAAATAGCTCATTAACAAATTTAAATGCTGAGGTGTCACAAGATTATACAGTTATCTACAGTATTGGAGAGGCTGCTAATATTGATGCTTGTACAAATTCTATTAGGTATCTTCCAGAATTGGCAGATGATAATTCAACGTACAATTATAGACTTGGAATCTCTATCAATACACCAGGAGACTACTGTATCGTAAATGCACAAAACAATGCTTTTAATACAGAACAAGAAAATAATGCTCAAATATTTGACGCTTATAATACACTAGGTGATGTTATTAAGTTTTCTAATTGTGGAACTACTTTCACTCGAAACGGAACAGATAATTTTTACTTTTTCACTGTAGAATAGTTTAGGTATATAATTTCTTTAAGTAGTAGTGGCACTCACTTTAAATTTCAATAACTTTGGTGTGTGCTTAAAAATTTCTCATATCATATTGAAAACAAACTATCGTTTCTTAAAGAAACGAAGCTTCTTATCGCCATTTCTGGAGGTTTAGATAGTGTTGTACTAACGCATTTATGCAAAGCGTTAGATTTAGATATTACACTAGCGCATTGCAATTTTAATTTACGCGCACAAGAAAGTGATAACGATGAAGCATTTGTGTTGCAATTAGCAGAAACTCTTGATCTTGAAGTATTCGTCGAAAGTTTTTCTACGGAAGCATATGCAAAAGAGCATAAGCAGTCAACTCAAATGGCAGCTAGAGCGTTGCGTTACAATTGGTTTTTTGATATAGCTGAAAGTTTAAACTTCGATTATATCTTGACTGCACACCATGCAGATGATAACTTAGAAACCTTTTTGATTAACCTTACAAGAGGAACAGGGTTAAGTGGTTTGACAGGAATTCCAGAAGTTAACGATGCTATCGTAAGACCATTACTTCCGTTTTCTCGAGAAGCATTAGAAAACTATGCCAAATCAAATAACTTGAAATGGAGAGAAGATAGTAGCAACGCCTCAGATAAATACCTCAGAAATAAATTACGTCATCATGTGATTCCGGTTTTAAAAGACCTCAATCCAGAATTGCTTCAAAACTTCAAAAAAACATTAGGTAATCTCAATGATACAGCAGATATAGTTGATGAAAGCTTAAATGCAGTTGCAAAGCGCGCTATTGATTCTATTGACGAAAATCAACTCAAATTTAAAATTTCCGAATTTAAAAAAGTTAATAATCCAAAAGCGTATCTATATGAAATGTTTAAAGATTACGGCTTTTCAGAGTGGAACGACATCGTTAATTTATTAGATGCGCAATCAGGAAAGCAAGTGTTGTCTCAAACACATAGATTACTAAAAGACAGAACGCATTTAATTTTAACAGACCGAAATGATGATGTCCTCCAAAACGATAGTGAAGACTTCCTTTTAATTAAAGCGATTGATAAAAATATAAAAACACCAATTGGCACATTGTTTTTTGACGAAGCTGATGCTATTTTTGGAAAACGAACCACTGTTGTTTTTGTAGATAGGGACACATTGAAATTCCCATTACAACTTAGAAAATGGCAAGAAGGAGATCTTTTTTATCCTCAAGGAATGACAGGAAAAAAGAAGCTAAGTAAATACTTTAAAGACGAGAAAATGTCTCTGATAGACAAAGAAAATGTGTGGTTGCTCATTTCCGAAGATAACATTGTTTGGGTGATCAATAATAGAGCTGATGAGCGATTTAAAGTTACTGATAAAACAACCAGCATTCTAAAAATAGAACTCAATTAAATAGAACTATAACTCCGCACTTGATCCGGAATTCATAAAACAGATATCATATTGAAACTACAAGGCCAAATAGTAGACATAAAAAATAAACGCATTTTTAAAGGAGAAGTAACCATTTCTGATGGTAAAATTCTAAAAATAGAGGAGAAGCAACATGATGTAAATCACTACATTCTTCCTGGTTTTGTAGATGCACACATTCATATTGAGAGTTCAATGCTTGTGCCAACTGAGTTTGCAAAAATCGCAGTAAATCATGGTACAGTAGCAACCGTTTCAGATCCTCATGAAATAGCCAATGTTTTAGGAATTGAAGGTGTTAACTTCATGATTGATAACGGTAAAAAAACGCCTTTTAAATTCAATTTCGGTGCACCTTCTTGCGTGCCTGCAACGAGTTTTGAGTCTGCTGGAGCTGTTATAGATTCTGATGGTATTAAAGAACTCATGGCAAATCCAGATATCAAATATTTGGCTGAGATGATGAATTATCCAGGCGTATTGTTTGATGATGAAGAGGTTCTTAAAAAACTAGAATGGGCAAAACATTATGGCAAACCCATTGATGGTCATGCTCCAGGCGTTCTTGGGGACGATATTACCAAATACATAAGTGCTGGAATTTCTACAGACCACGAGTGTTTTACATACGAAGAAGGTCTAGAGAAACTTCAAAAGGGCATGAAAATTCTCATTAGAGAAGGGAGTGCTGCCAAAAATTTTGAAGCGTTGATTGATTTGCTGCCAGACTATTATGAAAACATGATGTTTTGTAGTGATGACAAACATCCAGATGATTTAATTGTTGATCATATTAATAAGCTGTGTGCAAGAGCAGTAGCCAAAGATATTGATGTGTTTAAAGTCTTGCAAGCCGCTTGTGTCAATCCTGTAAAGCATTATAATCTCGATGTTGGATTATTACAAAAAGGCGATGATGCAGATTGTATTATTGTAGAAGACTTAAAAGATTTCAAAGTACTTAAAACCTATATTAATGGTGAATTGGTGAGTGATCACGGACATTCTAAACTCCAGTCTATTGCTTTTGATAATTTAAATAACTTCAATACAAGTAAAAAAGAAGTGTCTGGTTTTAGAGTGTCTTCAGAAGCAAAACAAATCAGAGTTATTGAAGCCTTAGAAGGTCAATTAGTTACCAATGAGCTTATTGAAGAAGCGACTATAGAAAACGGAAATTTAGTATCAAATACTGAAAGCGATGTTCTAAAAATGACAGTTGTTAATCGTTATAATGATGATGAGCCAGCTATGGCATTTATTAAAAATTTCGGATTAAAAGAAGGCGCAATAGCATCTTCTGTAGGTCATGACTCTCATAATATAATTGCAGTAGGTGTAAATGATGAGATGATTTGCAAAGCAGTTAATCTTATTATAAAAAACAAAGGTGGCATTTGCGCTGTTACAGTTTCCGAAGAAAAGATTGTTCCGCTTCCAGTTGCAGGAATTATGAGTGACCAAGATGGAGAAACAATAGGAAAAGATTATGCTGCATTAGATAAAATGGCAAAACAATTAGGAAGCCCGTTAAATGCACCTTACATGACTTTGTCGTTTATGGCTTTACTGGTAATACCATCTTTAAAATTGAGTGATAAAGGCCTTTTTAATGGTAAAGATTTCAAGTTTGTGAGTTTAGAAGTTTAAATAGTTTAATTAAGATTATTATATTTAGAAAACTAAACGTATAAAATAATCTATTTATGATCATATTTGGAACACGAGGTATTCGCTCTACAAAAGCTACAGGGAAATTTGATTGCCCACAATGCGAAGCAGATAGAGATTACAAACACAAAAAAGTAACTCAATTTTTCACCTTGTATTTCATTCCGTTAATTCCTTTAGGAAATAAAGGAGAATATGTAGAATGTACGCATTGTAAAGGGACGTTCGTTACTCGAATTTTAGATAGTTCTAAATCTACAGATAAAGCTGAATTTATGGCGATGTATGAACAGGCTATAAGACATGTCATGGTTAAAATTATGCTTGCAGATGGCGTGATTGATAAGAATGAGAAAGTTACTGTTTTAGCTATTATTAATAAGTATGGTCATAATGATATGTCTTCGTTTCAATTGGATGATTATATTAAAGAAGTTCAAGCAGATAAAAGTGATATATCGACCTATTTAAAACATGTTGGTCCATCGTTAAATGATCACGGAAAAGAACTCTTAGTGAAATGTGCTCTTGATGTGGCATACTCTGACGGTCATTTTGATGAGTCTGAGCGAGAACTCATTCTAGAAATGGGAACTGTTATGGAAATGTCTTCTGCATACATAAAAGGAATTATGGCTGAGTTTAAAGAGAAATTAAACTAGTTCTATTTTCAATACTATCTTCTTAATCATACTAACCACCAATTGTTATGAAAAATTCTTTCAGAGATCGTTTAAATTATAAAGCTGAACGTTTCTTAAGTAAAGGAGGTTCGTCCATATTTAAAAGCCTTCTCATCATCTTTATTGTTGTATTTATCGTTCTCGTTTCTTTACGTTTACTATTGATAAATATATTTCCAAGTCTTAATTATACAGGGGATTTTTTTAGAGATATTTGGGTAACGTTTTTAGAAATGACCGATCCTGGAAACATGAATCAGGATAATAAAGCACCAACCTATCTTAAAATATTGACGATACTTTCTGGTTTAACAGGTGTTATTTTATTATCCATGCTTATTGGCTTTATTACCACAGCATTAGATACAATGTTATATGATTTTAGAAAAGGTAGAGGTAAGGTTATAGAAAACAATCATACCATAATTTTGGGTTGGAATGAGCGTGTTGTTGATGTTGTTAGAGAATTGGTTTTAGCTAATGAAAGTGAATCTAAAGCTAGCGTTGTTATTTTGTCTAATGAGGACAAAGAGATAATGGATAGCTTAATAACGAAACGTTTAACAGATACGATGACCACAGAAGTTATTACGACTCAAGGTGATTATGCTAATATTAATGAGCTTAAACGGATTAATTTAGAATCTGCAAGATCAATTATCATTTTAGCAAATTGCTCTGAGAGCGCTACAATGGATAAGAAAATTGCGAGTGATGTACAATCTGTAAAATCTATTTTAGCAATTACAGCTTGCCAAAACGGTACAAATGAATTACCAATAATTACAGAGATATTTACCAAAGAGAAGCGAGACATTGTTAGCTTTTTTGATGATGATAATATTATAGCTATTGATAGTTGGAATATTATGGGTAAACTTCTTATTCAAACATCGTTGACGAGTGGTTTAGATACGGTTTATAAAGAGATTTTATCTTTTGATGGTTGTGAGATTTATTTTTATGAAGACGATTGGAATAACGTGTTATTTAGCGATTTAGCATATTATATGAAAGATGGTATTCCTTTAGGGGTTTACTCTGAAGATGATGGCTTAGTATTACGTCCACCAACAGATACTGTTCTTAAAAATGGAGATTCGGTTGTGATTTTAGCTGAAGATGATTCTACAATAGCCTATGAGAATAAACAATATTATTTTCCAGATAGAGAAAAGAAAATTATTGATAAGCGCTTAGAGCAAAATAGAAAGCGCATTTTAATTTTAGGATGGCATAAAGTTGCAGAAGTCTTTATTGAAGAGGCTACCGACTACTTATTAGAAGACTCAGATTTTGACATCATGTTTGATCAACCAACAGATGAATTAAAGACTACTATTGATGAGATTACTGAGGAGTATTCAGATTTTAATATTAAGCTCCATGATTCAAATCCTCTAGATTTAGAAAAGCTAGAAGCATTTAATCCAAACACCTATGATACTATTGTGATTCTCTCTCAAAGTATGAAAGAAGAATCTGCAGATAAGATTGATTCAGATACTTTGATTATTTTACTCTTGTTAAGAAAAGTAATTAAAGAGAGTGATGATATCCATATTATAACACAAGTTTTAAATTCTGAAAATCAAGAGATTATAACACAAACTAACGTTGATGATTTTATTATTAGTAATAAGTTAATTACCATGATTTTGGCGCAATTAAGCGAAGAAGCGTTGATGAAAACATTTTATGATGATATCTTTTCTGAAGATGGTAGTGAGATTTATGTCAAGCCTGCAACCTTGTATTTTGATACATTTCCGCAGAACATATCCTTTGCAGACGCTTTCTTTTGTGCACAGCAACGTGATGAAATTTGTTTAGGGATTAGAAAAGGTCATCTAAGTAGATCACTTGATGATAATTTTGGAATTAAATTAAATCCAGAAAAAGACATGGCTTTAGAGCTTAATGAAAATGATTTCTTAATTGTTTTGAGTGAAGATGAACTATAGAAATCGTTAAATTAAGGATGTAAACCAATGTGATATTGCAGAAAGAAAATCTGATATTTCTTTAATCA
>CAJQOA010000064.1 GCA_905479815.1 uncultured Psychroserpens sp. | reverse complement strand
ATCTAATGCATCTTCCATATCTACATAATCAACAACACCGTCAAAGTATACAGATCTCTCTACTACAACTTGAGGTGCATATCCAAAAGTGATATACTTGGTTCCATCAAAATCATATTTTGTTTCTAGATTACCGTTTCCATCAGGTGTCATAACTCTATAATCTGCTGTAGGGTCAAATACACCTGTACTAGAAATAAACATATAATAACTTCCAGGAGGATCAATATTTCTAATAGCATCTTGTGGTATTCTCACCTTAACTGATGGAATATCTCCACCTGTTTCTACAACTTTCCAAACACGTTTCATCGCTGTAAACGTTACATCTGTTGTTAACGCTGGAGATATTCCAGAACTCATATTAACAGACACGGTTGTAGCTGTATCACCTAAATCTTCTCCATTATTTCCCCAAACGAGGTATTCTTTATTATCAAATTTGATAGGGTTATCTGTTATATTATCTTTATTCGTATCATAAATCTCATCTAAACCCATTGTTATTATACCCTCTATTCTTCCTTCTGAATCTGCAGCATCATTAACACTCCTTGATTGTTTTTGGTATAATTCTGAAACGTCATCTCTACCAATACCAGTAATATCATAGTTATAACCTAAATTTTCAAGTTGCTCCCAAATGAGTGTCCCGTTACTATCTACATAGTCTTGTGTCGTTCCATTAACTCCTAAAGTAATACCGTATTTAATAGCAAGATAAGATTGAATTCGGTTACGTTCTTGTGATGAATTAGCATCAGTTTTCCTAGCATTATAAGTAACAACTTCAGCAATTCGACCGTCAAAACTACCATTCCAATACTGACTTCTTCCTAACCAATATCTACCATTATTAATCATTTTATATTTAGCAATATCATTAGTAGATGTACCTACTTGATTAGCATTAAAGAACAATTCCATATCTGTTGATGTAGTATTTTCTCTAATATTTACAATATGTATTTGATTGTAATCTGATCCTGTTGAAGTATCTGCTCGACCATAACCATTTTCATATGATGGATCACTACTAGGTGTCTCATTAGTTGTTGCAATACAATAAGCGAGTCTTTCATCATCAAATCGTGCTGTATAACCACCATATCCAAATCCAGTAACATCTTCTGTATAAGTTTCTCCATCTGGGTCTGTACTCGTAAACGTATCTAATGGAATCATTGAAGCAGTAATTGTTGGATCTGGCATTAATACAACAAACATATCATTTGTATTAAAACCACCTGTACCTTTCAATTCATCTCTGCTCCCGTCATTAATGACATAAGTCATATCTCGATTTGCAGTATTATTATTATTCTCAAAGTCTATGACTGGATTAAAATTAAAATTACGAGCTACACTGTTTCTATAAACAGGCTCCAGACCAGATACTACTGCCTCTGCGTTATTACCTTTACCTAAATCAACCCATTGACTTACAAGTGACCCATCTGTGCCATAAGTAGCTCCATTAAGCTTATCTGCCTTTAACCATAAATCTAAATTGGATGTTATCCCTCCTGGTGCTTTAGTTGGTGTACAAAATGAAACTCCCGAAATTAAAACATCATCAAGATATATCATGTCATCATCCTCACTAGCATCACATCGCACTCTAAATCTTGCATTATTTCCAGTTGGAAATGTGTAATCACTTTTAAATATAGTCACTGTTTTGCTATAACCAATAGCTGAAGTAGTAGCTTCAAAATCTGCTGTTTTACTAGGAACAGAACCACTTACAAAAGTTCCAACTATAGTCCAACTTGTACCAGCATCACTACTATATTCTATAAAAAAATCTTCACCTGACTCCATACCATTAGGCTTGAAAAAGAATTTAAAATCTACTTTATCAAGTGCAGAGATATCAAATGAAGGTGATATAATCGAGGATGCACTACCAGTGGCATCGTCATCTCTCAACCTTACACTATAGTTTCCATTATAAGACCAAGTTGCATTGTTTACTCTTTCTGCATCAATACCGCCTATAGACCAACCATTCATGCCACTTTCAAAAGTCGCCATATTTAAAACAATAGTTTCACAACCTGTTAAAGCTGAATATGAAGTTACATCTGGACTATCTATTTTATTAATATTAGTATCAGGGCTATGATTAACATTTGGTTTATGAGCAAAAGCAAACACAGTATTAAATATTAGCAAAAAAATTAAAATAAATAATTTTGCAATTGTAGGCCTTCCAAAATGGTTAACAGTTTTCATAATAATAGTTTTTATGATGTGTCGCATCATTGTTAAAGTAAATCCCTTACTTTATTCTATAAATAAAAAAAATCAAAATATTATGCCACTACTAAACTTATGCTTAGTAACTGCAAAAATGAGGGATAATACTTTCGTTATTACGAAATGTATTCTGGATTAAATAGATACTGAAGAAATAATATGAAAGAAAATTACCAATTAGATTTAACGTCAATGGAAATAAATTCCCTAACAGTTAGGAAAAGAATAACACATGAATTTGCAGCGTTTACTTCTTAAAATAGGTATTTTTGTTTCATAGGCTTGGGGCCAAATATTTCGTAGTAATAATAAAATTACAACATCATTATCTTACGCAAAAATATATTTACGTGAGACAAACATAATAATTATATCGATAAAACGCACTATAAAATCGACCAAATGCATAAAAAAAATAAAAAATAATTGAGATTGATTGAAAAATTAAAACTAAAATATCATTTAAAATACTAAAAATCAACATATTAAATACAATTAAAGAGTAAACTCAAGCTCTCAAACACAATAATTATAATGGAATATTATTTCAAAACAGATACAGAATGGCGGCAATGGCTTGAAAACAACCATAACTCAATGAATGGTATCTATTTGATATTCTACAAAGTAGAGAACAAAGAAGCCTCTATGCGTTGGGAAGAAGCTGTAAAAGTTGCCCTGTGTTATGGCTGGATTGATTCAACAGTAAAAAGCTTAGGTAATGGAAAACGCAGGCAATACTTTTGCGAAAGAAATGAAAAAAGCGTTTGGAGTGCATTAAATAAGAAATACATAAAAGAACTGACTAAAGCAGGATTAATGCATCAAAGTGGTTTGACGAAAATTAAAAAAGGAAAACAAAATGGAAGTTGGACAGCGTTAGACAATGTTGAAAAGGGCATAATTCCAAAAGAATTACAAGACGCATTTGACAATAACCAAAAAGCTTTTACTAACTACAACAGTTTTTCGCCTTCTTATAGAAAAAGTTATTTATACTGGCTAAACCAAGCTAAACGAGAAGAAACAAGGCAAAAAAGAATCGCAGAGATTATAAAACTCTGCGATGCTAATATTAAAAGTAGAAATACTTGGTAATTATATACCACTAATATAGCTACCATAAGGATCTTTAAATTGGATGCCTTCTGTGAAACGATATTTACTCAACTGCTTAAACTCTACTAAAGCCCAAAGCACAAATTCTTTAACAAAATAACTATCATCCTTTGACAATTTAGGTTGATGTTCGGCTAATAAATCATCTAAAGGAGTCACTGCATCTAGTAATGCTTTATATTCTTTATCTCTCAAGTCATCTAAAATTTCAAATCCATCTTGCTGATTAAAAAACCAAGACACAATATCATCATAAGGTGTATCTTCATCTTCTTTTCTTAACTTTTCCACCTTCGGAAAAAACTCTGGAAACAAACTCTTAACTGCTTCGCCTATTAAATTATATGCCACCATAGCAGCACCTTCTTGCTCGCCTTCGTATACCAATTCAACTTTACCTGTTATTGACGGAATGATCCCAACAAAATCACTCAAACGCAACAATGTTTTCTCATCTCCAGCCTTTAAAGCGCGACGTTCTGCAGTACTCAATAAGTTTTCTAATGCTGTAATACTCAAACGCGCACTTACACCACTTTTTGCATCAATATATTCACTCTCACGAGCCTCAAATACAATTTGCTCTAACAAGTCTCTCGCTAAATCTGGAACAATAACAGATTCTTTTTGACCAACAACAACTTTAGCTTCTTGCTCTGTAATTAATCGGGCTGTTTCAATATCTGTTGGATAGTGCGTTAAAATCTGACTTCCAATTCTATCTTTCAACGGTGTGACTATACTTCCTCTATTAGTATAATCTTCAGGGTTTGCAGTAAATATAAATTGAACATCTAAAGCTAGTCTCAACTTAAATCCACGAATTTGAATATCCCCTTCTTGCAAAATATTAAACAATGCGACTTGAATTCTTGCTTGTAAATCTGGCAACTCATTAATGACAAAAATGCAACGGTTTGCTCTTGGTATCATTCCATAGTGAATCACACGATCATCAGCATAACTCAATTTTAAATTAGCTGCCTTAATTGGATCTACATCTCCAATCAAATCTGCAACAGTAACATCTGGAGTTGCTAATTTTTCAGCAAAACGCTCACTTCTATGCATCCATATGATTGGTGTATCATCACCTTTTTCTGCAATTAATTCATTAGCAAAACGAGATATTGGATTTAGTGGATCGTCATTAATTTCTGAGCCTTTAACTACAGGAATATATTCATCCAACAAGTTCAACATTAAACGTGCTAATCTTGTTTTTGCTTGACCACGAAGTCCTAATAAATTAATATTATGTCGTGACAAAATTGCTCTTTCTAGTTCTGGTATCACAGTATTCTCGTAACCATGAACACCTTCAAAAGCGGTTTCATTATTTTTAATCTTCTGAATTAAGTTATCACGCAATTCATCTTTAATAGATTTTGATTGGTAATTAGCTTTCTTTAATTCGCCTAAGGTTTTTATAGTTTCAATTTTCATATAATTTTTTATGCTTTTGCTTCTCTTTTTAAGTATGTCTTGAACTGCTAACAGATAAATTCTAATAACATGTTCTATCCTTTAATTCTTTTTTTTCTGTTTGTTTCGTAATCTTCAAAAATCATTTCTCCCAAACCTTTCAACCCAGTATAAAATGCTTTCCCTTGATTTGCTCTTGTAAACTCCTCAACAAACTGTGTCAAGTAACTATCCTGTGCAATCATGAATGTAGTTATGGGTATGTGCAATTTTCTGGCTTGACCAGCCATTGCATAACATTTATTTGTGATGTATGGATTAAGCCCGTTACTATCCTTATAATATTGTCCGTCTGGTAACTTCAAACAACTCGGTTTACCGTCAGTAATCATAAAAATTTGCTTGTTGGTATTACGCTTCCTTCTCAACAAATCCATTGCTAATTGTAAGCCTGCAACTGTATTTGTGTGATAAGGACCAACCTTGAGGTATGGTAAATCCTTAATTTCAATTTGCCAAGAGTCATTTCCAAATACAATGATATCTAAAGTATCTTTTGGATAGCGTGTTGTAATTAATTCTGCAAGTGCCATAGCCACTTTTTTTGCAGGTGTAATACGATCTTCGCCATATAAAATCATACTGTGACTAATATCAATCATTAACACCGTGCTCATTTGTGATTTATGCATGGTTTCTTCAACTACCAAATCATCTTCGGTTAATCTAAAATCATCAATACCTTGGTTAATTTGAGCATTACGAAGACTTTCGGTCATGGATACTTTATCTAAAGCATCACCAAATTGGTAATTTCTAAAATCACCAGTATGCTCGTCACCAATGCCTGGGCTTTTACTTTTGTGATTACCTTGACCGCTTCGTTTAATATTTCCGAAGATATGCTCTAAAGCTTGTTGCCTAATAGCACGCTCAGTCTTAGCAGTAATTGCCATACCTCCATTGCCATCTGTATCTATTTCCTCTTTGATATACCCTTTCTTCTTGAGGTCTTCAATAAAATCATCGATAATATACTCTGCAGTAGTAAGTTCATATTCTTTATCCAATTCTCGAAGCCAAGAGATGGCTTCATCAAAATCTCCTGAAGTATGCGTAATTAACTCATTAAAAATCTCAAAAAGCTTTTCAAATGGGGATTGAGTAGGTGACTCGTAGGGTTTAAAAACGAAACCTTTTTTTAATTTATTTTGTTCTTTCATAGCTGTATAAAAATACGACTATTTCGATTCAATTTTCGTAAAGTTTTTATAAAACTACTCGATACGTTTCAGTTTTTCGGAATTCTCAATTTTAATTTGTTTTCCTTGAGTAGATATCAAACCTTCTTTCTTAAATTGAGATAAAATTCGAATGGCAGACTCTGTTGCTGTACCTACAATATTGGCATAATCTTCTCTAGATAGAATGACGTTTAAAAAGCCATCATCACAATTCCCGAAACTGCTTTCTACATATAATAATGTTTCTGCTAAACGTTGTCTTACAGTTTTGTGAGCCATATCAATTAAGTCTTCTTCAGACTCCTTCAAATCTTTTGCTAAATGCTGTAATACATCAAATGAAAATTTAGAATTTTCATGCAGACTCGTTAATATTTTATCTTTTGGCACATAACATAATTCTATCTCATCCAAAGCTACAGCGCTTAAATTAGTACGTTCATTACTAATAATAGAACGCTGTCCTAGAAGCTCTCCTTTCCCTAAAAGCTTAACTGTTTGATCCTTACCGTTTGCGCTTAATTTTGTGAGTTTGGCTAAGCCATATCGAACACAAAACACACCGTTTAACGATTCACCTTCATTAAATATGATATCTCCTTTATTATAAAATTTTGTGGTCTTACATTCAGTTACAAGTTTCAACTCATTTTGAGTCATTGACTTCATAGAATTTAGTTGTCTTGCAATACAGTGTTCGCATCTACTCATTTGGATAATTTGATAACCAAAAATAAGCAAAACATGATAAAAATCATATTTTACAAGCTGATCATTTTCAATCTTTGTGCTAGGTATAAATGAGCAAATAATATGGAACAATCT
>CAJQOA010000063.1 GCA_905479815.1 uncultured Psychroserpens sp. | reverse complement strand
TTCTTTAATAGCTTCTGTCGTTAATGATGAAATCCATAAGCGTTGCACTTTGCCTTTGTAATTTGCTTGATCTAAAACCCAACGTTGAATGAGTTCTCCTTCTGTACCAGCATCACCACAGTTGATGACTAAATCTGCTTTGTCAAATAAAGATTTTACAATATTGAACTGTTTTTTAATTCCAGAATTGCTTACCACTTTTGTTTTAAACTTGTCTGGTAGCATTGGTAAATTATTAAGATCCCAGCTTTTCCAATAGGGTTTGTAGTCATTTGGTTCCATCAATGTGCAGAGATGACCAAACGTATAGGTTACCGCATATCCATTACCTTCATAGTATCCATCACGTTTTGTATTGGCACCAAGAACATGCGCGATTTCTCGAGCTACGCTAGGTTTTTCGGCAATGCATACTTTCATTTAGTTGACAAATTTTAATTTGTAATCAGTACTGCAAAATAGGAAATAGAATGTGTTTTTTGAAGTGGAATTATGTAGAGTTATTAACTAAATATGAGTGTTAATTATTAAAAAGGACTAATATTTAAAACGATGACAGATTTTATAATTTTTTTAAAGGCACATCTTTCAAATCAATATTCAATTCTGATTTTAAAACTTTTCTTCTAGTGATGGATATCATTGTAATTGTTTGTTCCCAATACACACCTTTGTTAATCGATTGAATAGCAATTCCTGGAGCAGACTTAACGATATTATTAAAGCTTCCTTCTTTATAATTTTTATACCATTTAGGATTTATAGATAAATCTTTTGCATATTTAAAAATGCCACCTACTTTTTGTGGTTCCCTATTAAAGCCATCAATTGTAACAATAGATTCTGTTTCTACAATAGTACATGGATGGTTAAGAAACATGCTGTCTTTTAGGACTGCAAATGCAGTTTTTGAGGCATATTTTGTAATATCTATCCAATAGATAGTATCTGAAGTACTTGTTCTTTGATAGGATTTTTTGTCTTTTAAAATTAAGAAGCGTTCTTGAAGTAACTCTCCATCTGGAGAAAAATATTCTTTTTTATAATTGCCTTTTTTAAAGGTGAGTACCATTCTAGATCCTATCAATGCTTTAATTCTTTCTGCCGAAAAGTCATTGTTATATGGAGCGTATTCAATCTCATAAGTGATTTGTCCTTCAAAATATTTTTCTTTTTCTTTCAAATATTTGTGATGAGAAGCTATGGTGATTTTATCTAATTCCCCATTTACATTCACTTTATATCCAGCATTTTGTAATTCAGTTTGATATTTTTTAATTTTATTAGAATACTTTTCTGCTTTGATTTTAACGTCTTCTGTTAGAACTTTATCTTGTTTTTTTGCTTTATCACAATCAATTTCTTTCCACTGGTATTTTTCATTCAAATTAAAATTACGTTCATAGCATATACCAGGTTTTGGGTTTTTGGGTAAATCAGTATGTTGTGCTATTATTTGACACGGAAAAATAAATAGTATAACGAGAAGTAGTTTAATTGATTTTTTCATTTGGATTAGTTATTGAAACAATACATATCTAGGAGGTGTAAGTTCATTTAGTCTCATATAAACAAGCATTTGACCTCTATGATGTGTGATATGGTCTGCAAGTAGCATGAAAATTTGACGTTTGCTTCTATTTAACCCGAAGTAATCTAACTCGTCATCTAGTTGTTTGGTATCAAATGCTTTAATTAAAGATATTGCCTCATCAAACGTCTTGTCAATGGTCGTAATCATATCTTTTTTGGATTTATTGGCAACTTTAAAAACAGTATCCGTTTTCCAAACTCTAGATTCTCGTCCTCCTAACAAAGACTGACTATGCCAATCTATCGCGTATCCTATGTGCATTAAATTTTCAGCAAAGCTCAAAGATTCTGGAGATGCTTTGAAGTCATATTTGTCTTCTGGCATTGTTTCAGCAACAAGAATTAAGTATTTGCGAGAATTTTCTAATCGTTCTAAATAGTCCTTTACAAAACTATCCTCTTGAGAAGATAGAGGTGAAGTCGCCGAACTAAATAAAATTATGATTGTTAGAATAAGTATATGTTTCATGGTATTTGAATTTCGTTTACATATATAATTTTGGCAGGCTTTTCATAGACAAATAGGCTAAGTCCAAATTAGTAAAAGAAAAAGAATTAGAGTTATATAAGTAAGGTATTTCAAGTAAACACAGAAACAAGATTTGATTTTTAAAGTCATAAAATCAAAATTTTAAAAATCAAATCTTACATTACTATTTTATTAATGATATGCTTTATTATGAGCTAATGTGTCTCCACAAGTGGCACAAGGTCCTGTAGCTCCAGCACCACCAGTACATCCTTTTGCACAGGTATAATGCCATACTCCAGCTGCGTTTTGACTAGGTTCTACTTTTTTTGCAGCTGCAGGAGCAGGTGTTGCAAAAGGTGCAGAAGAGTTTGCTGTACTTGTAGTATTGCTATTTGAATGATACGCTGTATTATGTGCTAAATTAACGCCGCAATTTTCACATTTAACAGCAGATCCAGCACCTCCAGCGCATCCCATAGTACAGGTGTAATGCCAAACTCCTTTTGCGTTTTGAGCAGGTTCAGTTGTTGCTGGAGTTTGTGTGCTAGCATTTGAAGGCACAGCTGTATCAGAAACTTCTACTGATTTTGAATTGTCTTGTTTTGATGTTTTAGTAGTGTCATTACAGGAATAAAAAGAAATGGTTAAACTGAATAATAATACTGCAATGACTTTAAAGCTTTTCATAATAGTGTTTTTTTGTTTGTTATATATCTAGAGAGATAATTTATGTTTTATAATGTAAACTTACATTAAATTTTTTATCACTTGGTTCTACAGCAATATTATCCAAAAAAAATAACATATACTTAACGTGTTTCTTTAGGGCTTTCAGTAGGCACAAAGAACTAACAATTAATTGCACATACTATTGGTAATTGGATTGAATATTTTTTTGCAATCACTTTATGTTTTCTAGTAAGAAAGAAGCGACCTCAGGAAGTCTAATAATCAGATCTTCTATGACTTCAGGATCGCTCAAATCTGTGCGAATTCCAGGTAACATACTTAATTCTGGCTCATCAAAGTCTGCGCATCCCATTGCCCAACTTAAGAAGAGACAACTATCTACTGAAGAATCTAGAATTATTTTAACTTCTTTATGACGTTCATCCCCAAGTACACGTGTGAAAAGATTATCAACAACCTCAGATTCACCTTCAATAACTTGAAGAAAATATCCATTTCTATGCATGAGAACACCACTTATATTATCTATTGTATTGAAAGCACGCGATTCATGGAGCAGATCTAGTAAGTTTCGTTTGCTAAACTGTTCCGAGGCTTGACTAGTATAGACGATGCGACGAAGTGCCATAGAGATAATTAAATATTGATTTATTCTGTTTTATTATTTTAATACCAATGCTTGTTTGTATGTTTAGTTGCATTGGTTATAACTAAGTTAATAAAAGAAAACGAACTAGAAGGTAATTCGTGGCTTTTAAAAGCAGATAAAGTATTAGTAATTAACTAGGTACCTTGTTATAAGTCTTTTTGTTACTGATTTTCTTTCAGTCTATATACTTTGCTCGATTCTTCTAATTCATCATCTAAATTATCATCGTATTGGAAATTCTGGACTTGCCACTTATCTTTTGGCTTGTAAAAAACAAATGTAAAGCGAACAGGTTGCCTGTCGTATTTAATCATATAACTAATAAGCTTATAGCTTTCGCCTACGCTTTTTTCTATAATTTTTTCATAACCATAGTAGTCACCTACTAATCCTAAGAAACTGGTCAACTGAGTTTTTACGTTTTCAATCCCGTCTTTGTTACGATCCACCATCCATTTGTTAGTTCCGAAAACATAATCTACAGCCTTGAGAGGTGATTTTTCATAAGTTTTAAAGAACTCGGTTATAATCTCTTCAGTGCTTGTTTGTGCTTTCAAAATATTAGTCGACAAAAAGACTATTGCTGTCAACGTTATTAGTTTGATTCTTTTGTTCATTTAGTTTGTTTTAAATTAATGACAACACGTTTTATACCAATTAAGATATGTTTTTATAATTAAATAAGGCAAGACATACTACCTTTTAATTCTATTGATAACTATCGTGATAATACTCAAAACCTTTAATAATCAATTCATTATCAACCAAACAATCAATTTTAGGTTTCCCAATAGTGTCTAGTAATACAAAGTTGATATTCCCATGTTCATTTTTCTTATCATACTTTAAAAGCTCGATAATAGCGTCATAATCTGATGGGTTTATAGTTACTGGTTTGTATATATTATTTAAAGATGTAGTGATATACTCTAAGTCCTGTTTTGGTAGATTTAAAATTTCTGCAGAAATAAAACATTCTAAGATCATACCAATTGCAATGGCTTCGCCATGTAACAATTCTTCTTTTTCTGGGTGGCTTAAAAAGTAAGATTCAATCGCATGACCTAAGGTGTGACCAAAATTAAGATGCTTGCGTTCGTTTTGCTCAAAAGGGTCTTTGGTGACGATGTCTTTTTTTATAACAACAGACTCGTGAATTAAGATGTCTAAATCATTGAGTGTGAGTTTAGATAAGTCGGTTAGTTTATCAAAGTATTCTTTATCGATTATAAGGCCGTGTTTTAGCATTTCGGCTAAACCTGATTTCATTTGGTTTTGAGGAAGTGTATCTAATAAGAGGTGTCAATGATGACCATGTCACCAGAACTAATTACACCAACTTGGTTTTTAAGTGCACCAAGATCTACACCAGTTTTTCCACCAACAGAAGCGTCTACCATGGCCAATAAAGATGTTGGGATGTTGATGTATTTGATACCTCTTTTAAAAGTACAGGCAACGAAACCTCCAAGATCTGTAACGACACCACCACCAAGATTTAGCATGAGACTTTTACGATCTGCACCAAGGTCTGATAATGCATTCCAAACACCTACGCATGTCTCTATGGTTTTATGTTGCTCTCCAGCATCAATTTCTATGACTTCTATGGCGATTTTGGTTTCTAATTGCGCCATAAATTTCACCAAACAGTGTTCGTGCGTATTGGTGTCTACTAAAATAAAAATTTTAGAGAAGGTGTTGTGTTTTATGTAGTTGTTAAGCTCTGTATATGCTTTTGCATTAAAATGAACTGAGTATATTTTGGTTTCAATAGAATTCATGCCGAAAATTAGCAACTTTTAGTAACATAATAACTATGTAATAATTATTTTTGTTATATAATTTCTACATATGAACACAACTACTCTTTTTGATAATACCGAAGTTGCTTTTGCACTTAAAAATGACTCACAGTTAGAACGTGCTTATTTTCTATTTAAGATGATTTCTTATCAACCCATGGTTCGAATAGGAACTGCAGCTACAAATTTTGCAATCAAAGCAAATTTACCAGTAGAAGGATTGATTCGTTCTACGGTTTTTGATCACTTTTGTGGTGGCGTAAATGAAGAGGATTGCTTACCTGTTATAGACAAGATGTTTACTAAAGGTGTATGTTCTGTTTTGGATTACTCAGTAGAAGGGAAAGAAGAAGAATCTACTTTTGATGAAGCTCGTGATAAGATTTTAAAGATTGTTAAATTTGCTGATGAAAAGGAAGCGATGCCTATTGTGGTTTTTAAACCTACTGCTTTTGGGCGTTTTCATTTGTATCAAAAATTAGGTGAAGGGAAAACATTAACTGATGAAGAACAAGCAGAATGGAATAGAGCTTTAGACCGTTTTTACGAAGTTTGTGCACTTGCTAAAGAAAAAGATGTAGAAGTTTTAATTGATGGTGAAGAAAGTTGGATGCAAGATGCTGCAGATGATCTTTGTGAATTATTGATGCGTAAATACAATACAATTAAACCTATTGTCTATAATACCTTACAAACGTATCGTTGGGATAGACTAGATTATCTAAAGTCGCTTCATGAACGTGCAAAAGCAGAGAATTTTAAGGTTGGTATTAAAATTGTACGTGGTGCATACATGGAAAAAGAACGTAATAGAGCAGAGGAGAAGGGGTACAAATCACCTATTTGTGAAAGCAAATTGTCTACAGATGAGAATTTTGACACTTGCATGAGTTACATCTTAAATAATTTAAATGAGATTTCCCTTTTCATCGGAACGCATAACGAACAGAGTTGTTATCTGGCTATGAATATGATGGCAGAGATGGGAATTGAGAAAACTGATAATAATGTTTGGTTTGGTCAACTCTACGGAATGAGTGATCATATAAGTTACAATCTTGCAGAGCAAGGTTATAACGTTGCTAAATATGTGCCTTTTGGACCTGTAAAAGATGTGATGCCATATTTAATTAGGCGAGCAGAAGAAAACACATCTGTTGCTGGACAAACCAGTAGAGAGCTTAACCTCTTGAAGCAAGAAAAGAAACGACGTAAACTTTAAGCATAAAAAAATCCGCAAAATTAAATTTGCGGATTTTTTTTATCTATTTCTTAAATGGTTTATACCATTTCTTATTTTGATTGGGATTGGCTCCATAACCATATCCATAACCTTTCTTTTTTGTAGTTCCGTTTAATAAGACCGCCATATTAGGAAGACGTTTCTCATCATATAAAGTTTGAGCAATATGTAATTGACGTTCATCAATATTATTAGCACTAACGACATAGACAAACATATCTGCATGATCACTAATTAAAAGTGTATCTGTAACTAAACCAACAGCTGCAGTATCAACGATGATATAATCGTAATCATTTTTTACAGCATCAAAAAGGAAGTTTACACGTTCGTTCATTAATAATTCTGCAGGATTTGGTGGTATTGTTCCTGACGGAATAACATCTAAGTAATCATTATCCTTAACTTTAATAGTCACGTCTTTAATCTTTAAGGCTTTATCTGAAATAAAATCTGTAAGCCCTTTATCTCCTTTTAAATTAAGATATTCATTTACTTTTGGTACTCTAATATCTGTTTCAATAAGTAATACTCGTTTTTCAGACAATGAAAAAGAAGTCGCCAGATTTACAGAAGTATGTGATTTCCCTTCTTGTGCTTTTGTAGATGTTACATACACTGTTTTACATGGTGTATCTACAGATTGTAACATGAAATTAATATTAGATCTAATAATACGGAAAGCTTCTGCTTTTGGCGAATAATCAACCTTACCGACAACACGTTTCTTAATAGCAGACATAGGTATATCTCCTAAAAATGGAATTCTAAGTACCTTATCTAAATCACTTTTTGAGTGAATTTTAGTGTCAATTAAATCTTTTACATAAATAAATGATACAGGAACAATCAATCCAAGAATTAAGCCAGCTAAATAAACAAATGAACGTTTAGGTGTTACTGGAAGAACAGATGTATAACCTTTATCAATAATTTTTGCATTTGGAGAAGATAAACCTAATTGAATTGCAGATTCTTCACGCTTTTGCAATAAATAAAGGTATAGTGATTCTTTAATATCTTGTTGACGTTTGATATCTCTAAACTGTCTTGCTTTGGCAGGAGCAGAGTAAATTTGAGAACCAATTCTAGCATCTTCTTTTTGAAGAGTATTTAGTGTGATTTTATTTGCCGACTGAATATTTTCTAAAGATCTATTTAAGTTTTGTTTTAATGCTTTAATTTGATTGTTTAAGTTGACGACAGTTGGATTTTTATCTGTTGAATTTTTACGAAGGCGATCACGTTCTTGCACTAAAGCATTATGACTATTAGTAATTTGAGACACACTATTATCAAGAATCCCTATGTCTACAGGTAGCATTTCATTACCTCCTTCCGTTTTTTCATTGATATGATCTTTCATATAATCAACCATTTGAATTTGGTTGGACATGGCAATCAATTTCGCCTCATTTTCTTTTTCACTCTGTAAAAATATATCAGACTGAGAAGCCAATGCAGTTAATCTATTTGTTTTCTGAAGGGTTTCAGCAGTAAAATCTACAGATTCTAATTCATTAGAAACTAAATCTAAACGGTTATTGATAAAATCAGAAGTTGCTTGAACTATGAGTTGCTTATCATTAATAACATCTTCATTGTACTTTTCTACTAGCTTGTCGACGATTAAACTTGCTTTATCCTTTAAATTATCATTAACAGAGATGTCTATAATATTAGACCCTAGATTATTAATCACATTTATCTTGGATTGATAACCTTCTACAACGATGTCTACCGGTGTCATATCAATTTTGATACTTGTACCAACTCTTACAGGATCTTTATCGATATTTGGCGTAATAATGATATCACCAAAACCTGTAGTGATTTTATCTCCAAATTCATAATCTTTAGAATCATCTGCATCTAGACCTAAAAACTCGTTACTTTCTGTACTAGATAAACTAAATTTTGTTTGAGATTTTATCTTTAGGTATAGCGTTGTGTCAATTGAATTAATAACAGAATCTGAAGCTATAAAGCTTAAGTTTATTGGCGGATTAGAATACACTTCCAATTCCTTTATTCGACCTCTAACATAGTATTTGATGTTTAAATCTAAATCATCAACAACTTGTTTTAGAATACTTCTTGATTTTATGATTTCAATTTCATCTGTGATATTAGAAAAATCAGAGGCAAATAAACCATAATTCTGCAATGATGATATCTCAGGCACTTTTTGTGATTGCTTTTCATCATTAATTTTAATAGCAGCAGTTGCCTGGTATTCATAAGTTGCATAACGCAAATAGAGTATGGCAGCAGCCAATGCTAAAAAAACACAGAGGGCTATTAACTTCCATTTCGAGATAAAAAGGTCTATGACATCTCTAAACTCATTATTAGAATTTATAGGGTTAGGCTTCATTTCTTTAATATTATCTTATTAAAATGGCAGCAATTGTAGCTAACGTAGAAATAGCTGCGATAATAACACCACTGTTTTGGTTATACGAAGATTGACGAACTTTTGCATTATTCATTTCAATGACAAGAACATCATTTTGTGCTAAATAATACAACGGAGAACCAACAACACTTATAGACGTCAGGTCAAGTTTAGCAAAACGTTTTTTTCCATCAACTTCTCTAATTAAAAACACATTAGTACGTTGTCCGTATATAGTTAAATCACCTGCAAGTCCTAAGGCTTCAGGTAATGAAATACGTTCATCCTGTACAGTGTAAGTGCCTGGTTTATTAACTTCTCCTAAAACAGTAACTGTAAAATTGATAAGTCTAATATTGACAATAGGATCTTTGATGTATTCTGATAATGTTTCCTTTAGTTTGACTGTGGCTTGAGCTCTTGTCATGCCACCAATAGCAAATGTTCCAAGTACTGGGAATTCGATATTCCCATCTGGATCTACTAAATACGTTTGTCTAATTAAATTACTTTGAGCATTCAAACTCGAGCTATTATTATTAGATACTGCAGATAGATTAAATGGTCTAGCTAATTCTGGATCTAATGCAGATACGTCAATCGTAAGAATATCATTAGTTTGATATTTCAATTCAAACTTTGTATCGAGTATCATTTGGTCATTCAATGGTTCATCTTGAAAATAGACAAGATCTTTTCTAGACGCACAAGATGATAATGTAATAAGCACAAGAACGACTTGAATGCTTTTGATGTATCTCTTTATTAAATTAGTGATCATATGTTTTGGTTAAGATTAACAAGTTTATTTTTTGGTATCTAATACTTCGTATCTGGAATTATTAGAAATATATTCTGGTACTATTTGTTTGATTATAGATATTGCTTCAAGATTTTGAACCTTTGCGTTTACATCACAAAGCTTGGTGATATTTACATCAATTTCATTTTTATCAATAGAAATTGATCGCGCTATCATGATTTTTTCATTATAGGTTGGCTTCGTATTTTCACCATCTGCCAAAAGTTCCTCATAAATTTTTTCTCCTGGACGTAATCCAGTAATATCAATATCAATATCTTCTGGAAATCGTAAACCAGACAATATAATCATGTTCTTAGCGAGATCAAATATCTTAACAGATTCACCCATGTCAAATACAAATATTTCTCCTCCATTACCCATGGTTGCAGCTTCTAAAACTAACTGACAAGCTTCTGGAATAGTCATGAAATATCTAGTAATATCTTTGTGTGTAACGGTTAATGGTCCGCCAGCCTCAATTTGTTTTTTAAATAAAGGAATTACTGATCCGTTAGATCCTAATACATTTCCAAAACGCGTTGTGATAAATTTAGTTTTCCCACGTCCTTGCTGAGAATTAACATACAATTCTGCGATACGCTTGGTTGCACCCATAACATTTGTTGGGTTTACAGCTTTATCAGTAGATATTAAAACAAATTTATGAACACCATGCTTAACCGAGAGGCTTGCTATGTTTTTAGTACCTCCAACATTTACATTTATAGCTTCATATGGGTTGTTTTCCATAAGAGGTACATGTTTATATGCAGCAGCATGAAACACAATCTCTGGTTTATATTTGAAGAACAATGTTTCCATTCTTACTACATCTCTAACATCAGAGACAACAGCTTCAAATTTGGTAATATCTTTTCTTCTAAATTCTTGTTGTAATTCGTATAGTGCAGATTCTGCAGTATCGATAAGAATAAGTTTTTTGTAATTATAGTTAGTGATTTTTCTTGCAATTTCACTTCCTATAGAACCAGCAGCACCAGTAATAAAGATTATTTTATTATCATACTCGTCAACTAACTGAGGATTTGTAATCGAAATTGGGTCACGACCTAAAAGGTCTTCAATATTAACCTCTTTAATTTGACCAACACTTAAGTCACCTTCAATCCAGTTTTGAACTGGTGGTACAATTTTAACCTTAAGTCCTAACTCAAATAAAAATCCAGAGATTTGTAATAAACGTGATGACTCAATATTTTGAATTGAAATAATAACTTCTTCAACACCATTTTTCTCAATGAACTGAGGAGTCATTTTATCTAAGTTGTATACAGATAAAGTATTTATTTTTTTACCAACCTTACTATCATTATCATCTATAAACCCAATTATTTTATGACTGTTTTTTGGGTCATTGGTTATGGCGTCATAGGTAAGCATGCCTGAATTTCCAGCTCCAAAAATTAAAACTCTTTTTTGAGTTTCAAATTCTTGCGTCAATTTATTATAGATTGATTTTATAAAAAGTTTAGAACCAACTAAAAATAAAATATTTAATAATAAATGAATATATATAATTGACCCTGAAATATTAAATAAGCCATCATAATTTAGTCGTCTACTAAAAAAGGTAGAAATTATTAAAACAGTAGCAAGAATATTGACTCCAATGATAATGTTTATAACATCTTTAAAGCCAGTAAACCGAATAACACCTTTGTAGGATCCTACTAATAGAAAACTAATTAAACCTGCTAAAAACACAAACGGAATTTGCTTGAACATTACAACAATGTCAAAATCTAATCTGAAATTAAATCGTATGACATATGCAGCTATGAAGGTAAATGCTACGATCATTAAATCGAATAGCATTACCAACCATTTAGAGGCATATCTATGTGATATTTTTTGTAGTAAACGTTTTATCATGCTCTAAAATACGTTTTTATTGCTGTTGCAACTCTATGTAGTTCATCATCAGTTAAGTTAGAACCACTAGGCAAACATAAGCCTTTTTCAAATAACTCATCAGAAACACCATTGAGATAATGCGGATAGTCCTTAAAAACGGGTTGTTGGTGCATAGGTTTCCAAAGCGGACGTGTTTCAATATTTTCTTTTTCTAAACTTAATCTGATCCCTTCTCTTATCTCTTCGGAAGGCGTAACCATACATGATAACCAGCGATTACTAAAGAAACCATCAGGCTCGTCTAGAAACGTTAACTCTTTAATGTCTTTAAAACTTTCTTTATAAAATTCATATACACGTCGTCTAGCTTTGACATGGTCATCTAATACTTCCATTTGACCTCTACCAATTCCAGCTAGTACGTTAGACAATCTATAATTATAGCCTATTGATGAATGTAAATATTCTACAGCTTTATCTCTTGCCTGAGTAGCAAGAAAAACTGCTTTTTCTTTTATTTTAAGACTTTTAGCAACTAGAGCTCCACCTCCAGAAGTTGTTATGATTTTATTACCATTAAAAGATAGGATAGCTATTTCACCAAAAGTTCCGCATTTATCTGAATGATAAGTACTACCAAGTGCCTCTGCGCTATCTTCTAAAACAGGAATGTCATATTTTTTAGAAATTGCTTGAATATCTTTTACTTTATAAGGCATACCATATAGATGTACAGCGATAATAGCTTTAGGTTTTTTGCCTTTGCTAATACGATCTTTTATAGCGATTTCTAATTGTTCTGGGCAAATATTCCAAGTATCCCTTTCACTATCTACAAAAATAGGAGTAGCACCTTGATACACAATAGGATTTGCAGAAGCTGAAAATGTTTTACTTTGACAAATAACTTCATCTCCATGACCTACGTTCAATAAAATTAAACCTAAGTGAAGTGCAGCTGTACCAGAACTTAATGCTGCAACATTACAATCGGTATCGAGATAAGACTCAAGATCACTCTCAAAACCATTTACATGTGGTCCTAAAGGAGCAATCCAATTTGTATCGAAAGCATTATTTACATAAGACTGTTCTGTTCCACCCATATGAGGTGATGACAACCATATTTTTGAAGCCATAGTTAATGTGGTTAAGTTTGTTACTATTCAATTTACTTGTTTAGCGAGGGATTGGGGTTGAATATTTCAAGATAAAATACTTTAAATAAAATTTTAACTTTTAAATTCGGTTTAAAGATGCGTTAATACAATAGCATGAACCAAATAAACACGATAAAAAACAATTTTTCACGACGTGTTTTCAATTAGATGATAATAATACGATGAATACCTAAGGTTTTAGGGTCAATTTCTATGAAAGCCTAGTTATAGTTTCATTTTAAAGGTATCACTCTCATTTTGATTTTTTATAAAGTTTAATTAGGCGGTTTTTTTAATTACTAAATGATATCAATCCTTCAATTGTACTAGGAAGATTATAAATTAAAAGTGTATCAAAATTCACACGTTCTCCACTAAGCGCAATTGATGCTATATAATCGTCATTCAAATCGAAGCTCAATACTTGTAAGTGTTTATAACCATCTAGTAATTTTGATGCTACGGAATGTTGACCATCTACCGCTGGAATTTGTGGTAAAAAATCACTTATTCCTGTTCCTGTTGCTTTTACAATAGCTTCTTTTCTTGTCCAGTATTTATAGAATGTATGTGTCTTGTTATTTGCACTTGTAACAGTTTCAATTTCAAGATTATTATATATGTCAAGTAAAATTTCAGAAAAATTAAAATCGATATTTAGATATTCTATATCAATGCCCACTGGGTCATCATTTCTTACTAAAATTAATGCATAGTCTTTAGCATGAGTCACGTTAAAACATACTGATTGGTCTAACGCTAGGTAGGGTTTTCTGTTGCTGTCTATTTCTATATTGATGTCTGTAATTGGAACACTTTTATGCTGAGCAAGTATAAATTTTAATAAAGTTCTACAGATTATAAATTGATTTTTGTCTTTCTGAAAATGATAATTTTGAGCGCGTTGTAATTCGGTAGTGTTCAAATATTTTGACAATTCAGGAGCCAATTTATAGTAGGAGGATAGCTGAATCTTAAATAATTTTATACCTGACGTATTCTCACTCAGTGAATTAAAATTCTCGTGCGATATTTGAGTTGTTCCACAAAATAACTCACTCATAATTTTCTGAATTATTATGATCTAGAACATGTTGCAAACTGGTTGCAAAATCGTCTACGTTTTCCTTTTCAAACATATCAACATGATTACCAGTTACCATGTGTTTGCGTATGCCTTTGATAGCCATTTTTTTCCAACCTAGAAACTTGGGATCATGCACAAAATTAACTTCTTCTTTAGCTCTGAATAAATCTATAACAATATCTTGAGGCGTAATGGTGTAATTCCCAGTTGCAATATTGTGATTGGTTTGCATTTTTAATGGCACATTGAATTGTAATTCAAACTGTTTTGCCTTGCCGTGTTTTAATCTTAATTTTAATCCTGAAATTTGAAGTTTAATTAACTCTAGTCTTCGGTTGAAGTTCTTTTTACTACTAAACATATTCAATAAGATGTAACCGATCTTACCTAAAAGATAAAATTTAGATAGTAGACTTTTCTTCAAGGGACTACTGTGGTAATATTCTGGAAAAACATAAGTATCAAATTGTGCAAGAATTTTTACTTCTCTCCCTTGAGCTTTTAGTTGTCGCGCCATTTCATAAGCAACAATTCCACCATAAGAAAACCCTGCTAATGCATAAGGTCCTTTTGGGTTTGATGCCACGATTTCTTTCACGTAATCTGCAGCCATTTCATCAATAGAATCATGTGGTTCTTCAATGCCATTTAATCCTCTTGACTGTAATCCGTATACAGGTTGTTCTTTGTTTAGTTTTTGAGCTAACTCATTGAATATCAAAACTTGGTGATTCGCGCCATGCACAATATATAAAGGTGGTTTGCTACCTTCCGGTTTTAAAGGCACTAAGGAATCCCAAGTAAAAAACTCACTATCCATATAGGTCGCAAACTTTTTGATGGTTGGATGTTTTAGCAACCCAATAAGAGGTAATCGATTTCCAGTTTCTTTTTCAAGTTTTGCCATGACACGAACACCAACTAGAGAATGTCCTCCAATCTCAAAAAAGTCACTATTAGCATCTATTTTATCTATTCCTAAGCAGTCTTGCCATATAGCTGCAATTATTTTTTCAGAAGGTGTAGTTGGTTCCGTAAAACTTTGCTTAGTACTTTGATTAGGTAAAAGGCTTAGTAATTTTTTACGGTCTATTTTACCATTTAGAGTTACAGGGAATTCTTTTACTACATTAAATTGTTGTGGTATCATGTGTGCTGGAAGCTGCTCTTTTAAGATATCTTTCCATGCACTTATCTGGTTTGTGTTGTTAATTTCTTTTTCCGAAAACATTAAGTTTGCTACCAAACGATCTTCATTGAGCAATACTATAGATGACTGTACACCCTCTAATGCGTCTAAGGCTTGCTCAATTTCACCAAGTTCAATACGTTGCCCTCTTATTTTTACCTGATTATCTATACGACCAAGACACTGAACCTTACCAGAAGGTAACAGTTTTGCTAAATCACCTGTGCGATACATCAAGGAATTTGTACCAGTTTCAAAAGGATTATTAATAAACTTTTCAGAGGTTAAATCTTGTCTTTTCCAATACCCTTTTGTGACGCCATCTCCAGCAATGCAAAGCTCTCCAACGTTACCAGGTGCTACTATGTTGTTTTGGCCATTTACAATATACAGTTGAGTATTTGCAACTGGTTGACCTATTGCAATTAAATCATCAGTCATAGTAATCTGTGTCATTGCCGACCAAATAGTTGTTTCTGTAGGACCATACAGGTTCCAAAGCTTATTTACTCTTTTTAAAATATTTTGCGCTAATGCTAGAGGTAGTGCTTCGCCTGTAGATATAGCTGTTATTGGTAAATGTTCTTCCCAACCAGAATCTAAAAGCATTTGCCATGTTGCAGGTGTTGCTTGCATCATAGTTACAGCTTCATCTTTCATGACATCTAATAATAAACGCGTATCCTTTGCTGTTTCTTCATTGGTTAATATCAATTTGGCGCCTTTTAATAGTGGAGCAAACAGCTCAGCCATGGCAATATCAAATGATATGGTGGTTATGGAAATTAGTGTATCGGTTTCTTTTATACCTGGTTTTTCTAAAACACCATATAATAAATTAACTAAGTTTTTATGAGTTACAGTAACACCTTTGGGCTTACCAGTAGAACCAGAAGTGTATAACATGTAAACAATGTCTTCGGGTTTTACGTTTACTGAAATTGGCTGTTCAGGAAAACCTGAGAGATTCAAAAATAAATCATCTTGTATAAATACTGTTGCTTTAGAACCTAATGGTGAAGACAGTGCTTTTGTTGTAATTAAAAAACCTGCTCCAGAATCTTCGAGCATATAATTTATACGTTGAATAGGATAATTTGGATCTAACGGAACATAAGCCGCACCACACTGCATAATGGCTCTTAAAGTAATAATCAGTTCTATAGACCGAGGTAAGCAAACACCAACAAAATCTCCAGAGCTAATGCCTTTAGAAGAGAGACTCTGAGCTAATTGATTAGCTTGTTGATCAAGATTTTTATATGAGATTTCAGTATTCCCGAACTTTATTGCTTGTTTTTTAGGTGTTCTTTTAGCCTGCTCTGAAAGTAATTCATGTAAAGGTTGATTAGGATAAATCGCCTTGGTATCATTAAGATTATTATAAGCAGATAGGTCTATTTCAATAATATCTAAAATTGCAACCTCTGGATTTTCTACTATTTTACTTAGAATACCTTCAAAGGTGACCATCATTTGTTTTATGGTTGATGGTTTGAAAATGGATGTGTTATATGACCATTCTAATACAAAATCTTCTTCTGAGCCACTAGCATTTAAGAAAAGTTCAAATGTTTCATGAGTTCTAGGGTTACTTATTAATCTATATGTTAAGTCTGTAAAATTAACACGACTTGTCATGCCCATATCTATATTAAAAACCACAGGAACAAGAGGTACTCGTGATGGATCTCTTTTTATTTGTAGCTTTTGTAATAGCTCACCAAAACTTAATTGTTGGTGATCATAAGCATCAAAAATTGATGATTTTCTATGTTTTAGATATGCACTAAAAGATTGGTTTTGATCGAGCTTGCTTCGAAGAGGTAATAAATTGACACAGTGTCCAATTAAATGTGTTAAACCAGTTACAGATTGACCAGCAGCTGGTAAACCGAGTGTTATATCATCTTGACCTGTTTGTTTAAATAAAAAGATCTCAAAAGCTGACATCAAAGTGGTTACAAAACTAGAGCCAGATTTTATTCCTACTTTTTTTAGTCTAGCAAGTAATGCTGCATCTATTGAAAAATCTAAGCGTTCACTCTTGTGAGTTCTTAATTCTGGTCTTGGAAAATCAGTAGGTAATGTTAATTCTGGAATGGAATCTTGATATTTATTAAGCCAAAATTTCTCTGTTGTTATATGTGCTTTACTACCATTATAAATCTGTAATTCGTCTGCATAAGCACTAAAATTATCTACTTCTGGTAGAGTATGAACCGTATTCGTAACGTGAGCTGAATATAACGCTCCCAACTCTTCTAGTATGATACCTAGAGACCAACCATCGCAAATAATATGATGAGCAGTTATAACTATATGATGTTCATGATCGCTCGTTTTTAATATACCTACTTTAAATAAAGGACCTTTTATTAAATCAAAAACATGATTTGCGTCTTCTAAAACATAATTTGCAATCGCATTCTTTTTATCATTAGTAGTGTGCTGAGAAAAATCAACAGTTTCAATTTTTACATCAGCATATTTTAGAATACTCATGAAACGTCCATCTGCGCTAAATACAGCGCGAAGCGATTCATGTCTATGTACCAGATTTTGGATAGCATCTTCAAGAGCATTTTGATCTAGAACACCTTCTAATACAAGAGTGATAGACTCATTATAACCTCTATTTGCATCGTCACCACCTAATTTACAAGCAATCCATATTTCTGCTTGAGATTGGGTCGTAAGAATTATTTTTTCAATGGTAGGTCCATCAAAAGGATTGAAAGAAACACTACTATTTTGATTGGCTATTGGTTGTTTCATAGGTGTAGAAATGATCTTACACGATTTTAAAAAATTAACTATTTATTTTATAAATCTATTTGGATATATTCTCCAACTTTATCTTTATCGGCAACAAACCAAGCAGGATTGCCTAACTCGTCCATCCCTAAACGCGCACCTTTTACTGGTGGTTGATTTAAGTCTTTAGTAAATGTTTTATGATTCTTTTCAGATGAATCCGTATTTGATTCTGATTTCAAAAAACCTGCATTAATAAGTTCGTCTATACATGCTTTAAACGTATTAATTAAATGTGCAAGATCGTCTTCGGTATAAGCTTCAGTCATATAACAAGGGAAACCGTCCCAAACATGAATTCCTTTTTCTCTCATCAACACAAAGAGTAATTCAGCATAAGGAACATCCTTTAACATTTTTAAT
>CAJQOA010000062.1 GCA_905479815.1 uncultured Psychroserpens sp. | reverse complement strand
AAAAAGTACAGAAGCACCTAAATGAAAATTAACTTGATCAAATCCAGATGATACACTTACTCCAGGACTAAAAGCCAAATGTATGTTCTTGGTGCTTCGTTTGTAAATATGCATAAGCCCACCAATACTTAATAAACCTCTTGAACCACCATCTTTTGATTTTATTTCAGATTGGGTTTCGCTAATATTTGAATAGTATAAATCTCTTCCTAAGAAATCATCATTTCCACTATTAAAAAAAGCACCTGTACTGAAGTCTACTTTTGTGCCACCTCTTACTTTGAAAGTTCTTTTAATCGTTATTTCATTTTGAATATTGCAACTTAAAGGCTTTTCTGCTTTTGCGGTAATTGTCAATTTAACTTCATCAGATTTAATTTTAATTGGATTTGTTATATAAGTGAAGTTTGTTCTATTAATGAGATTATATTTATCTACCAATAGTCTCCCTTTATTTTCTGACTCCACTTTTTTTATTTCAATCAATGCTGCTTTTACTAGTGCAATTTTTGATTTTAAATCTTCCTTATATACTCCATATTCAATAAATTTTAACCTGTCATATTTATATTTGTCTAAACCATCAATATATTCTGGATTATTGTTATCAGGTTTCATTTTTTTATTAACCCAATCCTCAATATCAAACTTGACACGCTCCATCTTAAAACTAATTAATACTGTATACGCTAAATAGGCTTTATTTAATTCTGATTCAACGTCTTTAGCATCTGTAACTAATTTACTAGTCATGGCCAATAAACTATCTGTCTGAGCCGAACCATAGGTGTCAGAACTTCCTGTCAAGGCATTGGTGTTAGTTTCCAATTCACTTTCTAAATCATCATAATTTTTTTCACAATTATTTACAATAGAAGATAGTTGATGATCATAATTTACAAGGCCTACTAAAGAAGCATTTAAAGTATCTATTTTAGCCAGAATCTTATCTAAATTTCTCTTTGGGGATTGACTATCAAATGGAGAATTTAAAGCCCCTTTTATATTGTTACTAGCATTGGGAAGTGATAAATTCAAGTAAGCAGGTAATTTTATTCCCTTAAACACACTTGGTACCGTAATATTGAAATCGGTTTGCGATAATGAACTTTCAACTTTATAAATATGACGATTAACATTTTTAAGTTCAAAAACATAGGTTTTACCTTTTTCCAAAATATCAGTAGCTTTAAAACTGGATAAATCCTTAAAATCGATGATTATTTTATCATAGTTAGTATCAGTAGACAAAGTAGTCTGAGCACTTACATGACAATTACAAAGTATGATTAAGGCAATTATTAATTTTGAAAAACTTGATTTCATAATTCTATTTTTTATGGGTTGGATAATATAGTCTTATATTCTCAATATCTGTATCTGATAGCGAGTTAGGTGCAGAAATAGCCTTTTTATTTTTGGTTAATTCAGCTGGAATATCATATATCATTATGGAACTGCGATCAAATTCGGAATGAAGGCTTGTATCTGCTTTTTTAAATACATTCTCTTGAACTTCTGTAACATCCCAGCCATAAAAATTTTTAAAATGTTTGTATGCTTCTTTTTTATTCCATACGATATCATTGTCTGGATTACTTAGTTCATGTAATAATCCCAATGCATGCCCAAATTCATGCAACACAACTCTTTGAAACAGCAATTCATTGGCAAATTGCAAATCTTGCAGATACATCGATATATTATATTTATTATGACCTTTATTTGATTCCTTACCAATAGCAGATTGATAGCCTCCTTCTTGCTCAAAGGCTATTCTAATATCTGATTGTGATTCATTCAAGGTTGACACAAATTTTATATTCGCATACTTACACCAAATTCTAGCTACTTTTAGCGTCTTTAGCCTAAGCGCAGAATTGGCATCATCAAAATACACCCTTAGTATTGTTCCATCTTCCCATTTTGCTTCGGGTTCGAATACGACATTTACTTGATAGACGTGTTCAGGAGTCGCAAACGCAAACTGTCTAATTGGATATATGGTATCCAAACGAGGCGTATTAACTTTATTAGGTGCAACACCACAAGTAATTGCTATCGTTTTAGAAGGCGCTTCTTTAACATCTTTTTCACATCCTCTATAAACTAACAGTAGGATCATAAAAATGATTAATATGGAGATTACAAATATTGTTTTTCGTTTAAACATAATACAGCTAAATTAAATAATAAATTATTGTCTTAAATACCCAATACTAGGTAAATTGACACTGTTACTAATATTTGCGTTTTTCACTTCCTACTGAAGAAGAAAGGTTCTATCTTTAAATCCAACAAACATCCTTAGCTCAATACGCATTAATGTCAAAAAAGAACACTATTATAGACGCTATACAGCAACTCATAGAGGCTATTCTTAAAGCGCTTGGTCATAGCAGTGCTAAAAAACGCACATGGCATCAACATGTCGTGCCTTATGAAGATGATTGGGCTGTTCGTCGTGAAGGCAATAAGCGTATCACCTCCAAACACAGAAAACAATCTACAGCGATAAACAAAGCCAAGATTCTAGCCAAACGCCATAAGGCTGATGTTATTATTCATCGTGAGAGTGGTGGTATTCGTGATAGGATTAGTTATAAAGATTAATTAATCGTGTTATGGAATAATTATCTATGACACATTTATATATTTAATAAACATTACAGCAAAAAAATGCCAAAACCTAAAGGACAAAAAAACGGAAATAATAAAGCCAAGCACACGAAACTGATTGGTCAAAAAAAGACTAAAAAACAGCAAGAAGCTATGTTACGTAAAGAGCGTTTACGAGCTATTATTAAAAAAGCGAAAGAATAATAATTGCCTTACCTTCCTTTATCAACCTTGTCATAGGCACGAATGATTAAGACAGCCCAAATCACCACACAAACAGATACAAATACAGAAAAGTAAATTACAATGTCGTTAGCGTCCATTTTTAATTTGTTTTATAAAGATGACGATTCCGAGAAGTGTTGGTGCCCAAAGCCCAATAAAGATACCATGAAGTTGATCTCCGCTTACAAATAAATATTCGGCAACAAAAATAATAAGCACGCACAAAACGAGCATAAAGAGATTGGATGGTCCTAGTTTTTTTATGAAATTCATAAATATTGATTAGTTACTGCTTCCAAGTTAATAAAAAATATAACGTCTTTTCTACCCTATGTTGTTTTTGTTCTATTTAGAACCACTCTAATCCTAAAACAGAAAAAAATAAAACAAAATTAGTCGGTATGAATACCACTGGTACTTTATCTTTGCAACACAAAAGTAACGCTATGTCTACAGACAAAAAACCAGATCAAATTGTATTTAATGAAGACACACAACGTTATGACGCTGCGTTAAAACCATATGCAACTAATGTTGGTGCGCCTGCTATTAAAGTTAATGATAATTCTACCTGGAAAAACAGAAATATTCTTAAAGCCAATAAACAAATCCAATCTAAATATTTAGAGCTAAAAGCAGCTTACGATAAAATGATGGAAGAATTAGAATACAATAACCTCGTCTATAACGCACGCTATAATTTTGAACCTATTATTGGTGAATCCTATCACTTATATCGTGATAAAAAGGAACAACCTTTCTTATCTATTATTGCGCCTAGCGATTGTAACTTTGATTTTATAGGCAGTTTTAAGCTCAATAGTGAGCATGTTTGGAAAAAAGTGAATCCTGATGAAGATGGACTTAGAACAACTTAGAATCCTTATAGATTTTGGACTCGTCGTACTCATCTGGATGGTGCAATTACTGATCTATCCAAGTTTTAAGCACTTCCCTCCTAACGCGCTTCTTAAATGGCATAGTCGCTACACATTTAACATGGCTGTGATCGTAATCCCTTTAATGTTTGGTCAATTGATTATATACGCAATTCAAATATATCAAAATCAGACTGTATTTTCTATCTGCGGAATACTTATCGTTCTCACACTATGGGTCTCTACCTTTTTACAATTTGTACCCTTACATCAACAGATAAGTAATGATTCGTTTTCTGAAAAAACGCTCAAACTTTTAGAATCTCGAAATTGGATTAGAACTGTGCTTTGGACAGGTTTATTTGTTTGGAGTTTGGTTGCATTTTATTTGTAATACCAATACTAGTAATGACTATATTTTATTTTTCAACAACGCATTTTGTTCTTGCATTAACTCGGTAAGTTTTGCCAACAGCTCAATATCTTTAGGTGTAGCAACAACTTCATTTTTAGGATCTTGAGCCTTAGCCCTAAGTCTATTCATACCTTTTACAACCAGAAAAACGGTAAATCCAATAATTATAAAATCCAAGAAGGTTTCAAAAAGTATTCCGTATTCTATAGCGACTTCTTTGACTGTAGTCTCACCTTGAGCATTGTAAATGGCATCTCTTAATACATAACGCTTATCTTGAAACTCAAGACCATCTGTCATTAATGACAATGGTGGCATGAATATTTTTTTTACGAGTACATCTATAACTTTATTAAAAGCTGCTCCTATGATGATACCAATAGCCATATCCATCATATTCCCTTTGACTGCAAACTCTTTGAATTCTTTTAAAAACTTCATACCCTTTTATTTTATATTTAATGTTGGCAAAGGTATTTGAATACGAAGAATCATGCAATAGTTTTAATGTATTACGTGTTAAGGAAATTAATATAATTGAAATGGCGTTATTGTGAGCAGAAAGTCATGTACTAAAATTAAATAGACGTCACTGTAAATACAGTGACGTCTATTTGATGTTGTTGTTTTTAATCTCGTCTCACTTCTAGTAATGACGTAAACTCCTAAAAGTTATTTCTTGTAATACTTAGCATATTTTCTATAAGCCAATAATGCAATTACAAATAAAACAACAACTGTAGCTGCAATATATTGAAGGCTTAAAATTTGTTGACCAGATTGGTAAGAATGTAAACCTGCTAAATAGAAGTTCACTCCAAAATAGGTAAACAGAATACTAGCAAATGCAATTACAGACGCTAGATTAAACCCAAAACGTCCTCTTAGACCTGGCATCAATCTCATATGTATGACAAAAGCATACACAATGATACTAATTAGTGCCCAAGTTTCTTTAGGATCCCAACCCCAATATCGTCCCCAACTTTCGTTTGCCCACATACCTCCAAGGAAATTTCCAGTGGTTAACATCACTAAACCAACAGTCAAGGCCATTTCATTAATTAAGGTAAGCTCTCTAATGTTGAGCAACATTTTGGCTTTATTTTCTTCCGTAGTAAAAATCATTAAAAGCAATACGGTTAATCCTAAAATCATCCCAAGCGCAAATGGTCCATAACTAGCAACAATCACTGCAACATGTATCATTAACCAGTAACTATCTAAAACGGGTTGTAGATTTCCAATTGCTGGATCTGCCCAATTCATGTGTGCTACAATTAAAAGCATAGCCGTTACAAATGAAGCAGCTGCCATTGTTAAATAAGACTTATTTTTTCCACCTACAATACTAGAAATAAAAGCTTTTATACCTTTTGGAGTATTTGAACTCGATTCTTTAGATAACAATAATCCAAAGAGCATAGTTGCCCAAGCGATATAAATCATAGACTCATAACCATTACTCCAAGGTGCATGACCAGAAATGTACCAACGTACGATTAGGCCAGCTGTATGAATGAGGAATAATACTAAAATAGTAATTGCAAGACCTTTAATTATAAGATTTAAAGCTTTACTTTTTGACTTAAAAATTTGTACGATTAGCAAAATAAAGAGCGCCAATCCAATAAACATATAATACCAATAAAGCGTCTTAAAAATATCATACCTGTTGTAAAGAATTTCGGTCGTTATCTTTTCATCAGATAACATAACTTCACTCCCAATTTCGGCTTGACTACTTTTAAAGCCAGCTAACAGTTTATCTGCAAGTTCATAATTTCCTGATTTTTTTGCTTTGTATAATTCACCTAAATAGAAACCAAAACTGTTTTCTATAAACTTTCCGTAGAGCGTATCTTTAATCTGCTCACGATAATCTTCTTTGTATTCTACTGAAGAAATCCATGTATTAACCTCATCATCTGGAATAGGAAAAATCTTTATCGAACGACCATCAAGCGTATTAAACAACAAGCTCATGCGATCGTAAGTTTTTCTAAGTTGATTTTGGTAGGCGTTAGGAGTTTCGGCTGCGTAGGCCGCTTTTAGGTATGGTCCTATTTTATTTCTACCGTCATCGGTTAAGAAATCTGTAATAGATACATATTTTTGGTTGACATCTACACCAATTATTTTACGAATAGAATCGCCTTTTCGTTTTGCTAAATAAATGATTGGAACATTATACCAAAACAAAGGGCTTTCTTGCATAGACAGCAATACTTGATTGGCATCAAACTCTTCGTAGTGATCACGCTCACTTAGTTTTCTAAGGACTTCGGAAGCAAATGTATTCATTGGCATCATTCGTCCGCTGTAATCTTGTATCACTAACTCACCAAATTTATCAGCATGTATTTTTGGTGTGACATTAGAACGAATCACAGAATCTATTTCTGTTTTTGAAGGACGTTCAATTTTTACCTGAGGTCGTATTTGAGCGCTATGGTCATGACCATCTCCTTCAAAATGCTGAGCTGTTTGTGTCGTATCTGCTTGATGATTGTGTCCATCATCTGGACCATGCTCTTGTGCAAAACCAAACATTCCAAAACCAAACAGAAGAATCGTAAACAGTTTTGCTTTCTTAGCTTTTACTTTTACAAGCATACGTTTGAGATCTCCAAAACGGGATCCTTTAGCAAATAGAATAGCCATTAAACCAAAGTATAATAACATGTATCCAAAATAGGTAACCCAAGTTCCCCATTTATCATGATTGACAGACAGTTTAGTTCCTTTTTCATCAGGATAAAAACTAGATTGAAAAAAGCGATAGCCTTCTTCATCTAATACATTGTTCATGAAAATTTTATAATCATATGGCGTTTGCTCTGGCTTTATAACTGTAACCTCACTTGAAAAGGCAGAGAAATTATTTTCGGTACCTGGATAACGCTCTGCAACAAAATCATTGAGTTTTATACTAAATGGTAATTCTTTAACGATAGAACCATATTTTACAGCAATATCTAAACCTCCGACATTAACTTGTTCAAAACGTCCGTTGATATATTGTCCGCCTAATAAATTCACAGTCTTCGTTTCTCCATTTGCAGTGACGTCAACAACAACGCCATCTTCTCGACTTTGTAATAGTTGTGATTTTTTTACAACACCAAATTCTCCTTGCATCACAGGCTTAGGAAATACGATGGCCATATTTGCCATCTGATAACGTGATCTTAATTTTAAGGGCTGAATAGAATCCTTTATTAATTTACCAGTGGCTTTAGTTGCCATGGTCATATAATCTCCTTCAAAAGGCGACTCTATAAACATACTATTCCCTTCTGTAGTAATGTTAACAGCTCCTGGTTGTGGACTATTTAATGTGAATACGATATTATGAATTAACTCTCCATCTTTATCTCCATCTTTTATATGATGACTGTGTGGTCCTTCATCACCAGCTTCTACCAGTTTAAGGTAAGAGTCTCCAACATCTCCTGGGATAATATCCAGTTCTGCATCTTTTATAAATTCTTTAACTTGGATGGTAACAGGTGTTCCGTTGTATTCTGAATTCACGGTAACATCATTATCCAAACGCTCAGAAAAATCGACGCGTTCTTGTTCTACTCGTCTTTGTTGTTGTCCATTAACAACTAAATCGCCATCTATAAATGTGGTTAGAAAAACGTCACGAGTAAGATAAGTGTTTTCAGTTTCGCCTTCACGAATTGGCATCCAACCTTCAAAACCTATATATCTAGTAATTCCTGCGCCTATGAGAATAAAAATAAATGACAAATGGATCGTCAATGTTGCCCATTTTGCTTTTTTGTAAAGTCTATATCTAAAGATATTACCAATAAAATTAATCACAAAAATCATTTGAATAGCTTCAAACCACCATGCATTATATATGTAATATCTAGAATAAGGTGTTGGAGAAGTCTCTTGGCCAGCGTCCATAAACGTACCAATAATCATGGATACAAAATAGACGATAAATAAAATACCAGTTAGACGTGTAGAAAAGAGAATATTAGCGAGTTTCTTTTGCATAGCAAGAAGGCTTATTTTTTGTTGTGCAAAGGTAACTAATTTTAGTTATTTAGTATTGGACAAATTGCATCAAAATGTGTTAAATATGTTCCTTTTTTTTTGGAATTGACTTACGCTCTGATTTTAAAGTATCAACTATTTTTCTGTCGCGCTTCAAAAATCTTTAAATACATAAACGTTCCCATTTTTCTAGCGCGACGTTTTGCATTTTCAACGACGTCTCCCTCAAAAAGCTCGTCTAACGTTTGAAACCAAAGGTTGAGCCATATTCCGAAGTGAAGTTCAGTAATGCTTTGATTATGTGCTTTATCGACTTTAACATGTGCTTCAAGCGGATTTCCGTAGTACTTCTTCTCCAACTTTTTAGTCATAAACAAGCTCGTCTCCCAAAAGGTTGTTAAATGGTCTAAATGCGCATCCCAATCTTTAATTGTTTTATTAAAAAAAGGACCTAACGTACTGTCTTTACGCACTTTTCCATAGAATGTATTCACCAATAAAAATACATCTTCTCTATTACTAATATCTTGGTTCATAGTCACAAATGTAATTACTGAATTTAAATTACAGCATGATAATTATCATTTCTTATTTCTATCGTATTTTAGCGGTATGATTACAGTCGTTATTTTAGGAGCAGGTAATGTTGCTCATCATTTATATAAAGCTTTTTTTTCTTCGGAAAATGTAACCGTTACCCAATGGTACAACAGAAACACAAAAAGCATCAGACCTTTTAACAACGAGGTACAATTAACAGATGATCTATCTCAACTCATTGAGGCAGATATTTATATCATAGCAGTTAGTGATGATGCTATAGCAGACATTTCGAAACAACTCCCTTTTGAAAACCGATTAGTGGTGCATACTTCTGGTAGTGTTAGTGGTTATGACATTGATCAAAAAAACAGACGTGGTATATTTTATCCATTACAGACGTTTTCCAAAGGAACAGTTATTGATTTTTCTGAAGTGCCAATTTGTTATGAAGCCTTAATGAAAAAAGATTATGATATTTTAAAACGCCTGGCTAAATCGATATCAAAAAACACAAAACGAATAAATAGTGACCAAAGAGCAGCACTTCACCTAGCCGCTGTGTTTGTGAACAATTTCACAAATCAACTATTTAGAGTCGCTCATGAAATCACAGAATCTCAAGGTGCCGAATTTGATTTACTTAAACCACTCATTATAGAAACTGCCAATAAAGTTCAAGACCTATCGCCTTTTAAAGCGCAAACTGGTCCTGCAAAACGCAATGATAAAAAAACAATAAAAAGACATTTAAAAATGCTCGACAATGCGCATCATCAAGATATTTATAAGTTGATGACTGCTTCAATACAAAAAACACATGCTGCAGCAAGCACTGCAACAAAAAAAAACAAATAACTAAATGGACGATAAAAGTTATAAAGAATATCTAGAACACATCACAACTTTCATTTTTGATGTTGATGGTGTACTTACCGATGGGACTGTTACTATAATGACTAATGGAGATATGCTAAGACGTATGAACATTAAAGATGGTTATGCGCTTAAAACAGCTAAAGATGCTGGGTTTAACATCTGTATCATTTCTGGCGGAAGCAATCTTGGTGTACAAAAACGTTTAGAAGGTTTAGGGATTACAGATATTTATTTAGGCGCTCATCAAAAAGTGGATCAATACAATGAGTATTTGACAACCAACAATATTGATGCAAAAAATGTGTTGTATATGGGTGATGATATTCCAGATGTTCCAGTAATGAAATTAGTTGGATTGGCTGTTTGTCCGCAAGATGCAGCCATAGAAGTCAAAGCTGTAAGCCATTATATTTCCCATAAAGGAGGTGGACAAGGAGCTGCACGAGATATTATTGAGCAAATTATGAAAGTACAAGGCAAATGGGATGGAAACTTTGATGCTAAATATGACTAGAATAGCCTTTATCAACTTTCTACCTTTGACTTTTTGTTAACCAGATTAAAGTCAAAAAAACCAAACAAAAAAACAACCAAACAACTAACAATCAATTGCACATTCTCAATCTCATTCGTTGGAAAAACCTAGTAATGATTATCATTGCTCAAGTACTTATTAAATACGCGCTCTTTGAATCTTTTGACGTACTAACAACTTTAAGCACCTTAGGCTTTGTACTTTTAGTTATAACCACTTTATGCATTGCAGCAGCAGGCAATATCATTAATGATATTTATGATGTAGAAACCGATACTATTAACAAACCAAATAAGGTCATTATCGGTAAACACGTTTCAGAAAACCTTGCTTACAATCTATTTTTCGGACTAAATATCATTGGCGTTATTTTAGGGTTCTACTTGTCACATAGCGTTGGCAGAAGTTCATTCTTTGCCATTTTCGTTATTATATCAATAGCACTTTATGTATATGCATCTTATCTAAAAGGAACGGTTTTATTTGGTAATATTCTCATCTCATTTCTAGTAGCAATGAGCATAATCATTGTTGGTGTTTTTGATTTATTACCTGCAATGATTCCACAGAACAGAGACACACAACTCACTTTTTTTGATATTATTTTTGACTATGCCATTTTCGCATTCTTAATTAATTTAGTGCGAGAATTGGTTAAAGACATACAAGATGTTGATGGTGATTATAAAGCCGGAATGAACACCTTACCTATTGTTATAGGTCGCGAGCGCGCTAATAAAATTGCGTTTATAATAAGCATGATTCCTATTGGAGCAGTTATTTATTTTGTAGTGACTTATTTATATAAGCAACCCATTGTAATTGGCTATTTTCTACTCTTTGTTGTTGCGCCTTTAATTTATGCAACTATTAAAATATTTGGAGCTAGTAATAATTTTCATTACAAACACATTAGCATGGTTTATAAATTGGTAATGTTCTTCGGGATTTTATCGTTATTGCTTTATCCATTAATTATCAAATCTGCTTAAAATGACAAACAACAACCTAGATAATTATAATATTATCCTTGCCTCTGGTTCACCTAGACGTCAGCAATTTTTCAAAGATTTAGGATTAGATTTTGAGATTAGATTAAAGCCCATTGATGAAGTATATCCAGACCATTTGCATCATTATGAAATTAGTGACTATTTAGCAGCGTTAAAATCTCAACCTTTTAAAGATGAATTAAAAGATAATGACATTCTAGTAACCAGTGACACCATTGTTTGGCATGACAACCAAGCTTTAGGAAAACCAAAAGACTATGATGATGCCTTTATAATGTTATCATCAATGAGTGGTAAAACACATGATGTTATTACCTCAATTTCTTTTACCACTTCAACGACTCAAAAAACAGTCTATGCAGTTACAAAAGTGACTTTTAAAACACTCACCAAAAACGAAATTGACTACTACATAAAGAACTTCAAACCTTATGATAAAGCAGGTGCCTACGGAATTCAAGAATGGATTGGACAAATAGGAATCACAAACATTGAAGGCTCTTACACCAACGTTGTGGGATTACCAACACACCTCCTTTAAAAACGTTAAACAGTATGGTTGTATAAGATTTGAGTTGTAAATTTATAAGAAATTTACCGCCATGAATAAACTACATATTGTATTGGTTATTGTCTTCGGAATATTTGCCTCTTGTAAAGATAATACCTCACAAAAAGACCAAGCTTTAAAAAGCGAACCAATTTCCGAAGTCTCAAAAACACTTCCGAAATCGCCAGCGTTTGAGCAATCTCAAAAATTCAAAGACTATTGGTATGCTGGTGAAGCAGAAATATCATCATACAAATTAGAACAAGCGCGTTATGGTGAAATGCGCGATGGTAATGCTGTTTTAGTGTTTGTTACTGAAGATCTTCTTCCGAAGAAACAAGTCAAAGCAGATCGTTATGATAAAGCAAATACATCTATTTTAAAACTGAATTCTACTAAAAATTTTAATACTGGAGTATATCCATATTCTATTATGCAATCTACATTTTATCCAGTGAGTAATAATCAACATGCTCTAAAAGTGAGTTGTTCTGTACAAGAATGGTGTGGTCATGTGTATGCACAACTTAATAATCGTGATAGGTTTGAAATTAAATCTCATAGCTATTTTGAAAGTGAAGCAGATCAAGATTTCACGTTAGACAAAGCCGTTTTAGAAAATGAATTATGGACGCAATTACGTCTGGATCCAAAAAGTTTACCAGTTGGTGAATTTAAAGCTATCCCTTCTTTAGAATTTTTACGACTCAAGCACATAGAAACGAAACCTTATTTTGCAAAAGCTATTAATAACCAAGGACAATATATTATTAATTATTACAAGCTTGATCGTAGACTAACTATTAATTATAATCCTGAATTTCCATATGATATTACAAGTTGGGAAGAGACTTACAAAGACGGTTATGGTGCCAATGCAAAAACGTTAACCACCAAAGGCACTTTACTAAAAACTATAAAATCGCCCTATTGGAGTAAGAACTCAAATGCAGACGAAAACTTGCGTAAAACTCTTCAACTTAATTAGCACACCTTTTTAATTTGTAATGTATATTTGAATGACCAACTAAATTCAATATTTATGTTTTTTGAAAATTACCAATCTGAATTAATAATCACAGGTTTTGTTCTTCTTATTATATTAATTATTCGTTTTGTAAGCCGTGAGTTAGTTAAGAAAATCGGAAGAAATAGCGGCGTTAATAACGCTCGTATAAAACTGATATGTAGATACATAACAGTCACGCTATTCATTATAACTTTAATTATTGAATTGTTCGTTTTTGGTGCAGAATTTAAAGACATGGCAGTTGTGTTCTCATCTGTTTTTGCTGTTATAGGAATTGCTCTTTTTGCTATTTGGTCTATTTTAAGTAATGTCACATCTGGTATTATTATGTTCTTTTCTTTCCCATATAAAGTAGGAGATAAAATCAAAATTCACGATAAAGACTTTCCTATTGAAGCTATTATAGAAGATATTAGAGCATTTCAATTACATTTAAGATTAGACAATGGGGATCTAGTTACCTACCCAAATAATTTGATTCTACAAAAAGGAGTGACCCTTGTAGAAAAAGATGCCATTGAAGGATTATTTGATGATGGTAGTGATTTAATTTAAGAACATGAATAAAACGTTTTACAAGTCGCTTTCGTTTTTCTTTGGGTTTTTCTCCTTTAGTTCAATAAATGAGACCTATAGAATAATGACTTCTAATGCTCCAGATATTGTTCCAGAACGCACCTTTCTCACACTAATGGCTATAACTATTACTGGCGCTTTTTTAAGCTTAACTATTTACTTTTGGAAAAAAGGAAACAAAAAACACTAATACCATGGCACAGCCAAACAATCACATCAACTACATAGAACTATATGCTAACGACCTTGATGCCGTAAAATCATTCTACACCAAAGTGTTTGGCTGGATATTTACAGATTATGGACCAACTTATACATCGTTTTCAAATAGTGGTTTAGCTGGTGGATTTGAAAAAACAGACAAAACGATTACTAATGGTGCATTAGTAGTTATTCATAACGCTAACCTTGAAGTCATTAAGAAAAGCATCTTAGATGCTGATTGTACGATCTCTGTTGATATATTTTCATTTCCTGGCGGAAAACGATTTCAATTTATAGACCCTTCAGGCAATGAACTAGCTGTTTGGTCAGAAGAATAGTCAAACGATTTTGATGAATGAAAAAAACCATAATTATAATCTTAATTTTTGCTTATATTTCGTGTTCAACTAAAACGAAAAAAATAGGTATTCAACCCTATGGAAATATAGATATTACAGTCATAGATGCAATGACTGAAATATTAAAAACCAGCTATCAAACCGAGGTTTATATTTTAGATAAAAAAGAACTACCTCAGCAAGCCTTCGTCAATATTAAAAGTCCAAGATATAGAGCTGACTCTTTACTCATTGATTTATTACAAACTCGTCCAGACTCCATTGATTATATTATTGGCATAACTTCAAAAGACATCTCTACAACAAAGCGAAATGCGAAAGGTGAAATCAAAAAACCAGAATCAAAATACTCTGATTGGGGTATTTTTGGTTTAGGCTATAAACCTGGAAAAAGTTGTATAGTCTCTACGTTTAGGCTAAAAAATGTAGAAACATCACTTTTTAAAAGTCGTTTACAAAAGGTCTCTGTTCATGAAATTGGCCATAACATGGGACTTGATCATTGCAAAACTGACAAATGTGTAATGCAAGACGCTGTTGAGAGTATTAATACTGTTGATCTTGCTAACTTTGAACTGTGTCAAAATTGTATTAGCAAAATTTAATGTATATTCTATAACCTGTCTAACGTTAAAGAAAATCTAAAAGCAACCACTCACCTATCATACTTTATTATATTTGGTTCAAGCTAACTATCACATAATGAAGACACGATTACACCTACTCTTTTTATTCCTATTTTCAACATCGCTAATCACAGCACAACAACCTAAAAAACCTACATCTTCAGAGATTTTTGAATCTGTAAAAAAGTTAAACTTTTTAGGCTCTGTTTTATATGTCGCTGCGCATCCAGATGATGAAAATACACGACTCATTTCTTATATGTCTAATGAAGTAAAAGCTAGAACAGCATACCTCTCTCTAACAAGAGGTGATGGTGGGCAAAATTTAATTGGTACAGAAATAAGAGAACTCTTAGGCGTCATGAGAACACAAGAGTTACTCGCTGCAAGACGTGTTGATGGAGGCGAACAATTGTTTACACGCGCCAATGATTTTGGGTATTCAAAACATCCTGACGAAACACTTGCCATTTGGGATAAAGACAACGTATTAAGTGATGTAGTTTTAGCAATAAGACAATTTAAACCTGATGTGATAATTAATAGGTTTGATCACAGAAGAGCTGGAAGAACACATGGTCATCATACCAGTTCGGCACTATTAAGTATGGAAGCTTTTGACCTTGTAAATAATCCTACATCGTTTCCTGAACAATTATCAAGCACAGAGTTATGGCAACCAAAACGTTTGTTTTATAACACATCTTGGTGGAGATATGGCAGCAGAGAAGAGTTTGCAAAAGTTGACAAAAGCAATATGGTAATGCTTGATGTTGGTGTTTACCATCCTTTAAAAGGCCTTTCAAATAACGAATTAGCGTCTATTGCAAGCAGTCAACATCTATGTCAAGGTTTTGGAAGATTAACGCAACGTGGAAGTCAAGAAGAATATATTGAGTTTTTAAAAGGAGACGCTATTAATAACAATGCAGATGTATTTGATGGGATTGATACTACTTGGAGTCGTATAGAAGGCGGTTCCGCTATTGGAGAACTTTTGTTAGATGTTGAAAATAATTTCAATTTTAGAAACCCGTCTGAGCATATTCCAAAATTAATAGAGGCATATAAACTACTCTCAAAAGTTGACAACAAGCACTGGAAAGCCATTAAAACTAAAGAAATAAAATCAATTATTGAAGCTTGTGCTGGCTTGTATTTAGAAGCTTCCGCAGAAACGAATTGGGCTACTCAAAACGAAACCATTAATTTAAATATCGAAGTACTTAATCGTAGTCAACAACCTATTACACTTACAAGTATTAATACCTCTGATGATTTAGAAATTTCTAAAAATATTAGTCTCGATGAAAATACTAAGTTCAATTTTAAAGAACCTATTACAATTCCTGGCAATCAAAAACCAACAACACCATATTGGTTAGCAGAAAAAGGCACTTTAGGAATGTATAAAGCAGAGCCACAATTTATTGGACAGCCAGAAACACCTCGTGTTTTTAATGTAGATTTTAATGTATTGATTAATAAAACACCAATAACGTTTACAAAATCTGTAGTGTACCGTTATTCTGAACCTGATAAAGGAGAATTATACAAACCTTTTGAAATCATTCAAGAAGCATCTGCAAAAATTTCAGAAAAAGTGATCATAATAGATACTGATAACCAGCGTGATATTGAAGTTATCGTCAAAGCAGGACGCGATAATATTGAGGGTTATGTTCAAATTGCACACCCTAAAAACTGGAGTGTATTCCCAGACAAGCAAAAGGTAGCAATTACTAACAAAGGTCAAGAGCAACGTTTAATTTTCACTGTTGTTCCACCAAAAGAGCAAAGCGAAGGCATACTATCACCAATGGTTCATATTGGAGATAAGGTGTATTCTAAAGAATTGATTGAGATAGATTATGATCACATTCCGTTTCAAACCGTTTTACTACCTAGCGAAAGCAAAATCGTACGTTTAGACATCAAAAAACGAGGTCAAAATATTGGCTATATTGAAGGTGCTGGTGATGTTGTACCAGAGAGTTTAAGACAAATTGGCTATCACGTTGCGATTTTAAAACCTGAAGATATCTCTGCTGAAAACTTAAGTCGTTTTGATGCCGTTGTTGTAGGGATTAGAGCTTACAATACTGTTGAAGCACTCAAGTTTAAACAACAATTATTATTTGATTATGTCGCTCAAGGCGGCAACATGATTGTGCAATACAATACGAGCCATCGTGTAAAAGTAGATCAAATTGCACCTTACGATTTAAAATTATCAAGAGATCGTGTGACTGATGAATTTGCAAATGTTACACTTCTAGCAACGAATCATGAGGTTTTAAACTTTCCGAATAAAATAACATCAAAAGATTTTGAAGGCTGGACACAAGAACGCGGTTTATATTTTCCAAACGAATGGTCTAGTGAGTTTACGCCTATCCTATCTATGAATGATAAAGGTGAAACTCCAAAAACTGGAAGTTTACTAGTCGCAAAGCATGGAAAAGGGCATTATATTTATACAGGAATAAGCTTCTTTAGAGAATTTCCTGCAGGTGTTTCTGGAGCGTATCGCTTATTTGCAAACATGCTCTCTCTTGGAAAAAATGACATGAACCAACCCAATCAAATCAAGAACTAATGGAAAAATACAAATGGAATAAGATGTACTCCTTAGTACTTGCGGCAAACATAATTTACGTCATAGCGTTTTACTTCATCACTAAAGCCTTTTAAGATGGAAAATTTAGATTCGATTGATTGGATTGTACTAATCAGTACCTTATTATTAATTGTTGTATACGGAACATACCAGTCAAGAGGCAGCAAGAATGTTAAAGATTATTTAAAAGGTGGAAACACCTCAAAATGGTATACCATAGGATTATCTGTAATGGCAACTCAAGCCAGTGCAATTACCTTTTTATCAACACCAGGACAAGCTTTTAACGATGGGATGGGTTTTGTACAATTTTACTTTGGCCTACCTATAGCCATGGTTATTATTTGTATGGTATTTATTCCTTTATACCATCGTCTTAAAGTATATACTGCCTATGAGTTTTTAGAAAATCGATTTGATTTAAAAACGAGAACACTTACAGCTATTTTGTTTTTAATACAGCGTGGCTTAGCAGCAGGAATAACCATTTTTGCGCCAGCCATTATATTATCCGTTGTTTTAGGTTGGGATTTATTATTGCTAAATGTTTTTATTGGGCTTTTAGTCATCATTTATACCGTTTCTGGTGGTACACGTGCTGTAAACGTGACCCAAAAGCATCAAATGGTGGTTATTTTTATTGGTATGCTAATCGCTTTCTTTTTAATAGTTAGTAAACTTCCTCAAGATATTACATTCTCGAAAGCATTAGATATTGCAGGAGCAAGTGGTAAAATGGAAATTTTAGATTTCTCTTTTGATCTTAATAATCGTTATACATTTTGGAGCGGTATTATTGGCGGAACTTTTTTAATGCTTTCCTATTTTGGAACAGACCAAAGTCAAGTACAACGTTATTTATCTGGTAAATCGGTCAAAGAAATGCAATTAGGTTTAATCTTTAATGGTCTGTTAAAAATCCCTATGCAGTTTTTCATTTTACTAGTCGGAGTTATGGTTTTTGTGTTTTATCAATTCAACCAAGCACCAGTTAATTTTAATCCCATAGCAACCGAAGTTGTTTTAAATTCTGAATATGCAGATGAGTTTAAATCACTTCAAAAAGAACAGCAAAACATTTTTAATGATAAACAAACTTTAATAAAATCGTTTATTAAATCGGACACTCCTGAAGCTGCAAAGTATATCGCTTTAGCAAACGAAGCAAACGACGAAATTAGAGCCGAAGCTAAAGTTTTAATAGATAAAGCTGCTGAGGAAAATGATATAAAAGTAGAAAGCAACGATAAAGATTATGTATTCATTCATTTTATTTTAAATAATTTACCAAGAGGATTAATCGGTCTTTTATTAGCCGTTATTTTAAGTGCAGCCATGTCTAGTACTGCTAGCGAATTAAACGCTTTAGGCTCTACAACAACCATCGATTTATACAAACGAAACACCGGAGAAAAAACCGAAGAAGAAATGGTTACAGCTTCAAAGTGGTTCACCTTTGCATGGGGAATTATTGCCATTGGCGTAGCATGCGTAGCTAATTTGGCTGAAAATTTAATTCAGCTAGTAAATATTATAGGATCCATTTTTTATGGTAATGTCCTTGGTATTTTTTTGTTAGCATTTTTCTTTAAACATGTACAAGGTAATGCTGTTTTTATTGCAGCTTTAATTACTCAAGTTCTTGTAATTGGTCTATTCCTTTTAAATGAATACGGTTTCATAAACCTACCTTTTTTATGGTTAAACTTTGTAGGTTGCACTATCGTAATTTTTATCACTCTTATTTTACAATCTATATTAAAAAATGACAAAACAATCACAGCCTAAAATTATAAATTGGGGTATTATTGGTCTAGGAAATATTGCTCATAAATTTGCTCAAGATTTACTAACTATAGAAGATGCTAAATTATACGCTGTAGCATCAAGATCTCAAGACAAAGCTGATGGTTTTACAGCTAAATACAATGCAACAAAAGCATACGATAGTTATGAAGCATTAGCGTCAGACCCAAATATAGACGCCGTTTATATAGCAACACCGCACGCTCTTCATAAAGAAAATACGTTATTATGTCTCGAAAATGGTATAGCCGTTTTATGCGAGAAGCCTTTTGCGATGAATGCCAACGAGGTGGATATAATGATTGCTAAAGCCAAAGAAAAAAACGTGCTTCTCATGGAAGCGCTTTGGACGTACTTTTTACCACACTACCAATTCGTTTTAGAAGCATTAGAGAAAAAAACGTACGGCAAGATTATAAAAATAGAATCCGATTTTGGTTTTTATAGAGATTTTGATAACTCAGCAAGATTATTCAATAAATCTTTAGGAGGCGGCAGTCTTTTAGATATTGGTATCTACCCTATTTTTTCTGCGCTTTCAACTTTAGGAATTCCAGAAACTATAAATGCTGACGCTACTAAATTTGATAACGGCGCAGATTCATCTTGTGATATGATTTTTGATTATAAAGATGGCACAATAGCAAAATTGAAAAGCACGCTATTAAAAGATACACCAACGGAAGCGATTTTTCATTGTGAAAAAGGAATCGTTAAAATAAATACGCAATTTCATTGCCCGTCAACAGTAACAATCACTTCCAACGGAAAAGAAGAAACCTTCAAGTTTCCTAATGAAGTACACGGGTATAAATATGAAGCTATTCACTTTAACAAGCTTATCCGCCAAGGAAAAACTGAAAGTGATATTATGACTTTTGAGTTTAGCAAACAACTTATTAAAATATTGGATGATGTTAGGAGTATTATTGGTTTAGAATATTAAGAACCTTAGTTTGATTAATGATGTATTTATAAAACACTTCTATTCAGAATATTATTCTATTGTCAGGTTGAGCGCAGTCGAAACCTCATTATTATTTATAATTTGAAGACCTTTCGACTGCGCTCAAGGTGACATACAATTACACTTTGTGTATAAATTAATTTATAATCAACCCAGTTTAAGAAATAAAAGATATAAAAACAGAACGACCTTGCTAAGCAAGGTCGTTCTGTTTTTATGAATCTAAATATCTGTTACTTCAAATAAGCAACAACATTCTTTTCTATTCGCTCTTGAATATTACTAACATCAGCTTTAACAAATGTTTCCCCTGTAATATTTTCGTAAAGTTCTATGTAGCGTTCGCTAACCGACTGAATATATTCATCGCTCATAAAAGGAACCGTTTGACCTTCTAAGCCTTGAAAGTTATTTGCGATTAACCATTGGCGCACAAACTCTTTTGACAATTGTTTTTGCGTCTCGCCATTATCTTGACGTTCTTGGTAGCCTTCGTTATAAAAATAACGCGAAGAATCTGGTGTGTGAATTTCGTCAATCAATACAATTTTCCCGTCTTTGGTTTTTCCAAATTCGTATTTCGTATCTACTAAAATTAACCCACGAGATACTGCAATTTCAGAACCACGTTGGAATAATTTTCGTGTATAATCTTCAAGAACGATATAATCTGCTTCTGAAACAATACCACGTTTTAAAATATCTTCACGAGAAATATCTTCATCATGGTCACCCATTTCTGCTTTTGTTGCTGGCGTGATAATCGGATTTGGAAATTTGTCATTTTCCTTCATGCCTTCTGGCATAGCGACACCACAAAGTATACGTTTACCTAATTTATACTCGCGTGCTGCATGACCTGACATGTAACCACGAATAACCATTTCTACCTTAAAAGGTTCACATAAATGTCCAACAGCTACATTAGGGTCTGGTGTTGCGGTTAACCAATTTGGTACTAAATCCTCGGTTGCTCCCATCATTTTGGTTGCAATTTGGTTTAGTATTTGTCCTTTGTATGGAATGCCTTTTGGCATCACAACATCAAAAGCTGATAACCTATCG
>CAJQOA010000061.1 GCA_905479815.1 uncultured Psychroserpens sp. | reverse complement strand
AGGGTAAAGCAGCAGTAATCGTATATCTTTTAGACATCTTGAGTTCGTTTTAACAAGCCACAAAAGTACGCATTTTGTAAGGGATTTAGAAACGAGGATTTATAAATTTTGTACATTTACAGTATGTCTAAAATTCGTTATGTATTAGTCTTGTTTTGCGTTTCTTTTTTCTTCGGAAATGTAACCGCTCAAGATCAACCTGTCCAACAAAAAGAAACTGCTTTGATACAACCACCATACCTTAAAGCTGGAGATACCGTTGCTATTGTAGCGCCTTCAGGGATTTTAAAAAATAGAACTGATGAAGTTGATCAAGCTGTAGCGCTTTTAAAAAGTTGGGGTTTACATGCTGTGGTAGGTAAACATGTGTTTAGCAAGGGTAATCATTTTGCAGGTACAGATTTACAGCGATGTGAAGACTTTCAAAACGCATTAGATGATCCAAAAATAAGTGCCATTTGGTGTGCTAGAGGAGGTTATGGAACTGTTAGAATTTTAGATAAGTTAGATTATACTAAATTTAAGAGTAATCCAAAATGGCTTATTGGGTATAGTGATATTACGGCACTACACAATCAATTTCATAATGAAGGGTTTCAATCTATTCATGCGTTAATGTGCGTAAGTTTGCCTGAGGATATTTCGGAAATAAAAGAAACTGTAGACACCTTTAAATCTACATTGTTTGGTAAGCCTGTAGATTATACTTTAGAAGGATCTACATATAATAGAGTAGGAGAAGCATCAGGACCTTTGGTTGGTGGAAATTTAACCATACTTCATACTATGTTAGGATCGCAAGAGAGCATTGATACGAGTGGTAAAGTTTTATTCATAGAAGAAATAGGGGAGTATAAATATCATATAGATCGTATGCTTCAAAGTTTAAAACGCGCTGGTTATTTTGATAATTGTGCAGGTGTTTTAGTTGGAGGTATGAGTAAAATGAGAAAAAACACAACACCTTGGGGAACGTCTGTAGAGCAATTGATCTTAGATGCGTTATCAGAATATGATTTCCCTATTGCCTTTAATATGCCAGCTGGACATGAAAAGGATAATCGTGCAATGGTTATGGGAGCGACTATTAAATTAAAGGTTAGTAAAGAGAAGTCTACGGTTGTTTTTGAAAATTAAGAACGTCTATTCAAAAGAAGTCATTTAAACTTCAAACTGATTTAAATGATGATCTAAATGTTTGTAGAACAGGTTATTCCATTCAATCGTCGTGAGTTTGCCAAATGAATGAGATTCTTTGTTTTCAAAATGAGCTTCACCTAAGTTTTGGGTCTTCTTTAAAAAACCTATGAGTCGTTCTTTTTCTACTTCAAAGTTTTTAGCGTCCTTCACAATAAATTGAGGAGCAGTTTGACCATTTTTTTTATAAGGTTTTTCACTTGTTACGTAAGGCTTTATTAGCAGCTTTACGAGCATTTTTTTAAGCCCTTTTGGTTTAGGGTGTTTGTCTTCATAAACCATTTCATAAGCTACATTACAATGCGCTAACATTTGATCAACACTCATTTTTCCCCACTTTGGTTTGGTTTCAGGGTTTAAGTTTTCAATTCTTTGTATTACAGTTTCTGTTTCTTTTATGTCGAAAATGTTATTCATGGTTTTGTGCTATTTTTACATTACAATTTAATGAAATTAATTCAAATGGCATTCTACGACTTATCAAAACCAGAACGTGATTTCTTAGTTGACATACTCAATCAAGAAATTGAATCTGATTTGCATTATAGTCAAACAGATAACATAATCGCTTATTTTTCAGATGAAGACACTTATATTCGAAAAGCTGCTTATTTAGCTATTGGAAGGATATTTTATGATCAGCAATATATACAATCTGCTATTTTTTCAATACTAAAAGAGTTAATGCAATCGAAAAATGAATTAATACGACAAACTGTTGTAAATGCAGCAGGTGAGATTGGTAAATTTCATTTTGATAAGATTCAATATGTTATGGATACAGGGTTGTTTGATGACCATCATCGTGTTAGAAACGCTGTTATTGGTTCTGTAAAAAAGATGGGAGAGAAAAACCCTGTTCCTGTTTTAGCTTGGTCAAAAACTTACCTCAAGCATTCTGATAAAGAGATTAGGCGTGAGATTTGTCACGGTATTGAACTCCGTGGACGCACACATCCTCAAGATATTCTACCATTATTAAAAGAATTAGAGTTTGATGAAACCCGTCGAGTATCTGATACTTTAATACATGTCCTTGGACAAATAGCTTACAAAAATGGGTGTTTAAAAACTGTAGTTGCTCATCTCAATACCTGGGAGAATAAAACCTTAGTGCAAAAGGCATTAGATGAAATAGTAGATGTGCACAATCGCTATAAAAAATTTGCGATTTTAAGTCAAGATGAAGCAATTACGTATATTGATACCCATTATGTTTCATAATGTTTTTTATAAAAATCCTTTATCATTTCTAACTATGAAAAACAAATAAAAGTAAGAAAAACCTTAATTTTGTTAATTAATAGTGCTGTTTGTCTAAAAATTATGCGTTTCGTTTTTTATCATTTTATATTAGATTTTCATTAACCCCAAATCTCTATATATTATGAAAAAAAACTATCTCTTATATTTTGCATTCACAGTATTACTCTTCTCTTCATGTACAGAGAATGAAAGTATTGAAGAACAGATAGATGTAGAAGAGGTTGCCTCTGATGAACCATGCTTTACGACCACACTTATTGCTGGACAAAATTATGATGCAGGAATTGTGACTGCAGATATTGATGGCGACAACTTAATTATTACCTTTTCTAGCAATGGTGATTGGATAATAGGGGCCACACATTTAAGTGTTGGAAATTGTGATGAGGACTGGGTCCCACTTACTGGTTCAGGTAATCCTCAAATTGGACAGTTTGAATTTACAGAGCCTTTTTCGATAACACCTTATGAAGTAGTTTACGTAATTCCATTAGAAGGTCTGGATGATAATTATTGTTTTGCAGCTCATGCAGAAGTAGAAGGTCCTGACGGTAATGGTGAAACAGCATGGGCAGAAGGCCCTGAATTTGACGGAAGAAGTTGGGCTATGTTTGTGGAAGCGACATTGTCTGAATGTGAAGATGGCGATGATGGTGGTAACAATGCATTTTAATTAATAGAATAATAATTTCTTATAAAAGAATTGTTAAGAGTCCATAAAAGTATAATGTTATAGTCTATCAAGTAACATAATATTATACTTTTATGGACTCTTTTGTTTTATAAATAGGAGGCCTCTTAAATCGTCTTTCCAGTATATCAGTTTTTAGCATTAAAAACATCTCTATCGAATGTTTTCATTGATGTTAAAAGACATGATCGTTATAAAAAATTTGCAATTTTAAGTCAAGATGAAGCAATTACGTATATTGATATCCATTATAAAGATTACATGGCAAACCATAACGAATTAGGAAAAAAAGGAGAACAATTAGCTGCAGATTTTTTGCTTAAAAATGAATATGAGATTATTGCTAGAAACTACATGTATCAAAAAGCTGAAGTCGATATTATTGCAAAAAAAGGAGATGTATTAGTAATCGTTGAAGTAAAAACAAGGACTAGTGGAGATTTTGGTGATCCACAACAATTTCTAAAACCAAAGCAAATGCAACGTATTATTAAGGCAGTAGATTATTTTGTAAATGATAATGAAATGGATCTTGAAGTGCGATTTGATATTATCGCAATCGTTTTAAATAAAAAGGGGATGAATTTAGAGCATTTAGAAAATGCTTTTTATCATTTTTGACTTTTTGTCATCTTGAATTTGTTTCAGGATCTCATCATGAGAAACAAAAAGAATAATGTGATGCTGAAATAACACCGATAGCTATCGGGGCAGCATGACGAGAATAGTTTAATCGAAAAGCATTCACCGAGGCTTACCTCGAGTTTTTATTTTTTTGGAATTTGAAATTTTCTCCTTTTGGGATTTGACAACTTGTATGCTTGTGTCGAGGTAGTTCGGTAAATTATTCTTCTAAAAAAAACGCTTTTAAAGCTTCAAAATTTTCTGGTTTTTTAATAATTTCTTTGGCTTTATTTAAAATAAAATACGTTGGTGTTGAAGTTACACCATAACTATCGCCAATAGGATTATCCCATTTTCCTTCACCGTAAACGTGAATAAACTCTGGGAAATCATAAGTGAGGTCTTTCCATTTATAAGGTTCTTCTTCTAAGCCAATAGCGATTACTTTTAATTTTTTAGTGTCTTGAGATTTTAAAAAAGTTTGTAAGTCTGGGATTTCGTCTAAACAATGCGAGCAGGTACTACTCCAAAATACA